>DAITMD010000049.1:0-10651 GCA_036835345.1 Sandarakinorhabdus sp.
CTGAACCCGGCCAAGGCGATTGCCGAAATCAAGCTGATGATGCTGGAACGGGCCGGCTGAACCGGCGGCGACCTTGCAGTGCAGCACGCCCTCTGATACCCATATTGCAACCTTTCGGCGGGTGGGACGTAACCGCAAGGGAAGAGTTTAGGGGCTGAGCCATGGCGTACATGATGACCAGCCGGTGCGTGTCGCCGGGCAGCGGGCAGCAAGGCTGACATGAACGCACAGGCGGTTACCCGGACGGCATTTGACCGCCGCTCCGCGCGCGTGATGCCGGGCTATTTCACGCCCGAATATCATCCGATGTGGCCCATCGCCAAGATTGCGCTGCTGCTGATCGGCACGCTGCTGGCGATGTTCACCGGCCTGTTCGTGGCGGTGGGCGGCACGCTGGCAGTGAAGTTCGTTTCGGTGCCGATCGCCTTTTTCACCATCGTCATCCTGTGGCTGATGCCCGATGTGAAGCGCGGCACCGAACCGCCATTCGGCAAATTGCTGGCGATTTTTCTGGCGCTGCGGCTGTTGTGGCCGGCCTATCTGGCGTTGGTGTTGCCCGGCCTGCCGTGGATCACGCCGCCGCGCATGGTGCTGATGGTGATGATCCTGATGATGCTGGTGCATTTGCCGCAGAGTGCCGATTCGCGCGCCCGGATCATGGACGGGCTCACCCATGACAAGTTCGCTTTCCGGTCATTTCTGCTGTTCCTGATCATTGCATTTTGCATCATCCCCTTTTCCTCGAACCCCATCGATACACTGGATTTCAGCATTCAGCGGCTTGTGCTGAATCTTGCCCCGATGGTCATGGCGGCCTGGCTGTTCGCGCAGGCGTCCCGCATCGGGGCGACGGTTCGCCAGATGAACCTTGTGCTCATCATGACCATGCTGATCAGCATTGTCGAAAACGTCATGCAGCAGCCGCCCTGGACGGATTTCATTCCAAGTTTCCTGAAGATCGACCCAATTCTGCTGGAGACCATTCTCAGTCCCCAGGCGCGGATCGGGGATGGCCGCTACCGTATCCGGTCAACATTCCCCATTGTCGGCTATTATTCGCAATATATGGGCCTGATCCTGCCGATGCTGGCATATGCGATCATCAAAATGCGCGGCCGCAACATCTTGCTGGGCATATTGCTGGTGCCCCTGATCCTGCAGACCGTATGGTTCGTGAATTCGCGCACGGCATTCGTGGCGCTGTTCATCACCGTGTTCGGCTTTGGCGGCATGATGACATTGCGCAACATCATCTATCCCAAGGCGCGCGACACGCTGAAAGTGGCGATCACCATCTCCATCATCCTGGCGATGCTGGGCGGGCTGGCGGCGGCGATTGCCGGCAGCCACCGCCTGCAGATGTACACATTCGGCGGCGTGCAGCACACCGCCAGCAACGATACCCGCGACGTGCAGTGGGCCAATACCTGGCGGCATCTCAAGACCAATCCGATCGGGGTTGGCCTGGGCAATTCGCCTGGGTTTGTAGGAACCACCAACAACAAGGTACCGTTCCCGATCGTGGACAGCCTGTGGATCAACCAGCTCGTCGATGTCGGCGTGCTGGGCTTCCTGGCCTTTTATGCTTGCTTGATACGCCTTGTTTGGATCGGCGTGGTGACGTTCCTGCGCGCCGAAACCGACGAGGAGGAATTGGCCGGCGGCTTTGCGCTCGCCATCACCATCTTCATCGCCACATCCTATGTGATCAGCCACTACGATAATCTGTTCATCGTCTTCATCTTCGGATCTGCGCTGCTGTCGCTTAATCGATCGCAGGAGGCGCGGCTGGGCATCGTGCGGCAGGCTGCACCGGTTGGATCGCTGCTGCCGGTGCCGCAAACTGCTGCCAGGCCAGCCTGAACCCTTCTTGATGGCTGCACTTAAACTGGCTGCCCGGGGCTGATGCAGTATCGCCGCGAAATCGATGGCATAAGGTCGCTGGCGGTGCTGCCGGTGATCCTGTTTCACGCCGGGTTCGATCTCTTTCGTGGCGGCTTTGTCGGCGTCGATGTGTTCTTCGTCATCAGTGGCTATCTGATCACCGGCATCCTGCTGGCCGAGCTGGAAAGCGGACGATTTTCGCTGGCCGGATTCTACGAGCGCCGCGCCCGCCGCATCCTGCCGGCGCTGTTTGCCGTTATCATCGCCTGCCTGCCCTTTGCGTGGGCCTGGATGACACCCGGGCAGATCGGCGATTTCGGCAAGAGCATCGTCGCGGTGGTATTTTTTGTCTCCAACATCTTCTTCTGGAGCCAGAAAGGCTATTTCGGCCCGGATGAGGAGTTGAAGCCGCTGCTCCACACCTGGAGCCTGGGGGTGGAGGAGCAATATTATCTGGTCTTCCCGCTGTTCCTGTATTTTGCGTGGCGATTCGGGCGCAGCCGCGTGTTCTGGGCCGTGATCTTGATGGCGGTGGGCAGCCTTGCCCTGTCGGAATATGCCTCCCGCGCCTTTCAGAATGCCAATTTCTACCTCACCCCCACCCGCGCCTGGGAACTGCTGGCCGGCTCCATCGCAGCATTTGTGGCGCGTGATGGCCTGCCGCGCCTGAATGCTGCTGCGGCCAACGCGCTCACGCTGGCGGCGCTGACGGCCGTGCTGGTGCCGATCTTTGCTTACAGCAGCGCCACACCGTTTCCGGGGCTGACGGCGCTGCTGCCGGTGGGCGGCACCGCGCTCTTGATCCTGTTTGCCGGGCCGGAAACCCTGGCCGGGCGCTTGCTGGGATTGAAGCCGCTGGTGGGCATCGGGCTGATTTCGTACAGCGCCTATCTGTGGCACCAGCCGCTGTTTGCCTTTGCCCGGCTGCGCAGTCTGGACACGCCATCGCCCTGGCTGATGGGCGCGCTGGCCATATTGTCGCTGCTGCTGGCCTGGCTGAGCTGGCGCTTTGTCGAGCAACCGTTCCGCAAGGGCGGCCGGCTGCTGCCCACGCGCCGGCCTTTGTTCATCGCCAGCGCGGTTGCGTGCATCGCCATGCTGGGCGTTGGCCTTGGCGTGCAGAGCGGCGGCGGGCTGGCCGGGCGCTTCGATCCGGCGTTGGTGAAGCTGGTGGCCACCGGCGCCGAGCTGCCCGATGAAACCTGCTTCTATGATCGCTATCGCGGCCTGCCGGTGCATCCGGTGGCGGCCTGTTCCCACCCCGATGGGGCAGGGCGCACCGGGGTGCTGCTGCTGGGCGACAGTCACGGTCTGGCCATCGCCCGCCCACTGGGCGCGGCGTTGCGTGCAGCGGGCATCGGCCATTACGAAATGGGCTATCGCAGCTGTGTGCCGGTGCCGGGTTTTCGGCGCTTTGGCGGGGCGGAAGAATTTCCCTGCGATGAATTTGCGCGGGGCGTGATCGATCATGCGAGCCGCAGCGGCATCGGCACCATCGTGTTCACCGCGCGCTTCCCGCTCTATGTGCTGGGCACAAGGTTCGACAATGGCGAGGGCGGGATGGAGTTTGGCGAACCGATTTCCATCGATACGCTGTCCGGCGCTGGCGGCAACGATGCTGCCCGGCAGGCGCGGGTGCTGGCCGAGCTGGAGCAGCAGTTGCGCAGCCTGGCTCAGCGCTTCCGCATCGTGCTGGTGGAGCCGATCCCCGAAGCCGGCTGGGACGCGCCCACCATGCTGTTCAAGCAGCGGGTGTTCAGCGGCAACAGCGGTGATGTCACCACGCCGCTGGCCCGCTATCAGGCGCGCACGCGCACGGTGATGGCGCTGTTTGACCGGCTGGAGCGCGAGGAGCCCAACATCCGCATTGCCCGCGCGGCGCGCGTGCTGTGCGATGCTGCCTCCGGCCGTTGCAGCAACACGCGCGGGCAGAGCGTGCTGTATCAGGATGATGATCACCTCAGCCCGGATGGCGCGGCGCTGGTGGTGCCGATCATCATGGATGCGATCACCCGCGCCAACCTGCCCTTACCGGACGTTGGTTGATCCCGCGCCTGGCTTGTGCCGGGCACGGGGAGCGGGCAGGATGGCAAACATGCGCTTTGTTCTTTCTGTTGCGGCCGGTTTGGCGCTGGTCGCCCTGGTTGCCTTGCCAAGGCTGTGGCCCGGCCCCGGCGAAGTGCCAGCAGCGGCCGCTGCGCGCGAGATCAGGGTGGACGACAGCGCCGCACTGGCCCGCGCCATCGCCGCCGCTGATCCCGGCAGCACCATCAGGCTGGCACCCGGCGACTATGCCACGCTGAAGATCGATCGCGAGGTGGATGGTGCGCCGATCCGCATCACCGGCCCGCGCACGGCGCGCATCCGTCAGATCAATTTCCGCCCCGGCGCCGGCAACTGGCGGCTGGACGGGGTGACATTGCAGGCGGCGGGGCCGCGGGTGGCCGGGCTGTTCGTGCAGGGCGCGCACCATATCACGGTGAGTGATGTGTCCATCGTGGGCAGCCCCGAAGCCTGGGCGATGAAGCTGGAAAGCGGCTATGGCGTGATCATCCGCAACGCCGAAGCCGTGGTGGTGGCGGGCAGTGAAATGAAAGAACTGCGCGTGCTGGTGGGCCTGATCGACAGCCGCGGCGTGGTGCTGGAAGGCAATCTCCTGATCACATCGCGCGAAGGCATCAACGTGTCGAACGTGCACGGCCTGGCGGTGCGCCACAACGAAATGAGCGGCTTTCGCCCGCGCTTTGATCTGGGCGAGCATCCGGATTTCGTGCAGTTCTGGACGCGGCTGACTCCCACGGGTTCGAGCAAGGTGGAGGTGATCGGCAATTTCCTCAGCGCCGGCGGCAAGCAGCCGGTGCAAGGCGTGTTTGCCAGAGCCGAGGATTATGAAAACGGCAAGTCACCGCGCGGCTGGCACCGCGATTTCGTGGTGCGCCAGAATGTTTATTACGGCGCGGCGCGCAACGGGCTGAGTTTCAGCGATGTGCGCGGGCTGCTGATCGAGAACAACACGGTGATGGCCTCGCCGCACGCCTTCACCACGGTAAAAGGCCCGCGTGATCCCACCGGCGAGACCTTTGGCGGGCTCACGCCGGCCATCGTCACCCGCCACAGCAGCTATGGCATCGTGCGCAACAATGTGGTGACCCTGCTGCAGTTGATCGGCGACAAGGAAAAATCGACCATCACCAACAATTTTGAAAACAAGCCGCGCGTGCCCGCCGATGCGCGCAATCCCGGCAATATCTTTGCCGGGCCGCTGGTGGAGCCGGTGCTGCCGCTTTCGGCCTTTGCAATCCGGCCAGGGTCCGAAGCCGGGCGCAAGGGGATGGGTGCCGATATCACCAAGGTTGGCCCGGCCGCGGCCAGCCGCGTTATCGCCGCGCTGGCCCGCGAGGCCGATGCGCTGGCCAAAGCCACCGAAGCCGAAGCGGCGGGCCTGAAAATTCAGAAGAGCTTCATGGACAAGGTGCGCGCGCGGATGGGCGCCACCTGAAGGCTTGCCGGCGCCGGGCCACGCCGCTAACCGGGCGGCATGGCACGCGAAACATTCACCGAAGGCCCCAACGCAGGCTGGACCTGCTGGCGGCGCGATCCCGATGGGCGCTTTGCTTCGATGCTGGGCGATTTTTTCTTTCGTGAAGGCGCGCGCGGGGTGGAATGCCGGATGGAAACGGCGCGCAAGCATTCCAATGGCCTGGGCTATCTGCACGGCGGCTTCATCATGTCGTTCATCGACATGGCGATGTTTGCCTTCATCTTCCGCCAGCTGGAAAATAGTGCCGCCGTAACGCTGTCGTGCGCGACCGATTTTCTTTCTGCCGGGATCGTTGGCAAACCCATCGAGGCGCATGGCGAGATCTTGAAGGAAACCGGCAAGATGCTGTTCGTGCGCGGGCTGGTCACGCAGGACGGGGTGAACCTGGCCAGCTTTACCGGCACGATGCGCAAGGTGACCCGCGCTGCCCGCCCGGAAGGCGAGGGGCACGCGACCCGCCCGGGAGACCGCCAGGTTGACTGACCTGCTGGCCCGCTATGCGGCGTTGCAGGAGGCTGGCGAACTGAAGCCCGACGCCGCGCAGGCGGCGGTGGCGCAGAAACTGGCGGCGTTGGAAACGCAGCTTGGCCGGCCCGCCGCGCGGCCAGGCCTGCTGGGCCGCCTGTTCGGCACTTCGCCAGTCGCCGCGCCCCGGGGGCTGTATATCTGGGGCGGGGTAGGGCGCGGCAAATCCATGTTGATGGACCTGTTCTTTGCCACATCGCAGGTGACACCAAAGCGCCGGGCGCATTTTCACGAATTCATGGCCGAAGTGCACGGCGCCATCCATGCCCGGCGGCAGGCCAGTGATGCCGATCCGCTGAACAGCGTGGCGGATGCGATTGCCGGCTCGGCCCGCCTGCTGTGCTTCGATGAGATGCAGGTGAAAGACATTGCCGACGCTGCCATCCTGTCCCGCCTGTTCACCGCGCTGCTGGAACGCGGGACAACCGTGGTCACCACCAGCAACCGGCCGCCGCAGGATCTGTACAAGGATGGTCTGAACCGTCACCTGTTCCTGCCGTTCATCGCGCTGATCGGGGAAAGGCTGGAGGTGCTGACGCTGGATGGGGAGACGGATTACCGTCTGCAGCGCCTGGCCGGCACGAAGACATGGCATGTGCCGAACGGGCCAGACGCGACGGCGGCTCTATCGGCGGCGTTTTTCCGGCTGACCGATTATCCGCCCGAAGACCGGGCCAATGTGCCGACGGCGGTGCTGCCCTTGCCGGGCGGGCGCGAGCTGTTCGTGCCCAAATCGCTGAAGGGCGTGGCGGTGTTCAGCTTTGCCCGCCTGTGCCGGCAACCGCTGGGGGCTGCGGATTATCTGGCCATCGCCCGCCATTATCACACGCTGTTCATCGTCGGCATTCCGGTGATGGGGCCGGAACGCCGCAACGAGGCGATCCGCTTCATCCACCTGATCGACGCGCTGTACGAACAGAAGGTGAAGCTGATTGCGGCGGCTGATGCGCTGCCCGATCATCTTTATGTGGCAGGTGACAGCAGCTTTGAATTTGAACGCACGGCCAGCCGGTTGATGGAAATGCAGTCGGCCGCCTATCTGGCGCTGGGGCATGGCGGGCAATAGTTCGGCGGGATCATGGCTCCCTGACAGTTTTCACCGGACAGGGCTTTGCTGCAGTTGCACACTGCGCCAGCGCACTCTATCCAACGCTGCGACATTCTGACCAGACTCGGTGAAAGGCTTCCCCCCATGGCACGCAAGAAAATCGCGCTGATCGGCGCCGGCAATATCGGCGGCACGCTGGCTCATTTGGCGGCGCAGAAGGCGCTGGGCGATATCGTGCTGTTCGATGTGGTGGAGGGTGTGCCGCAGGGCAAGGCGCTCGATCTGGCGCAGTGCGGCCCGGTTGAAGGCTTTGACGTGAGCCTGAAGGGCAGCAACGACTATGCCGATATCGCCGGCGCCGATGTGATCATCGTGACGGCCGGGGTTGCCCGCAAGCCGGGCATGAGCCGGGATGACCTGCTGGGCATCAACCTGAAGGTGATGAAGGCGGTGGGGGAGGGCATCAAGACCGCTGGACGCGATGGTGTGGGCGCTGCGCGAGTTCAGCGGCCTGCCGCATCACATGGTGGTCGGCATGGCCGGCGTGCTGGATTCGGCGCGCTTCCGCACCTTCCTGGCCGAAGAGTTCAAGGTGAGCGTGCGCGACGTGAATGCCTTCGTGCTCGGCGGCCACGGCGACACGATGGTGCCGGTGATCGAATATAGCACGGTGGCCGGTATCCCGGTGCCCGATCTCATCAAGATGGGCTGGAGCACGCAGGCGCGCATCGACGCCATCGTGCAGCGCACCCGCAGCGGCGGCGGCGAGATCGTTGCCCTGCTGAAGACTGGCAGCGCCTATTATGCGCCGGCGACCAGCGCGATTGAAATGGCTGAAGCCTATCTGGGCGATCAGAAGCGCCTGCTGCCCTGCGCCGTGAACCTCACCGGCCAATATGGCGTGAGCGATCTTTATGTCGGCGTGCCGGTGATTCTGGGCGCCAGCGGCGTGGAGCGCATCGTCGAGATCGAATTGTCGCAGTCCGCCAAAGCCAATTTCCAGGTCAGCGTGGATGCGGTGAAAGAGTTGCTGACGGCCTGCAAGGGCATTGATCCGTCGCTGGCGTGAGGCACCTGCCATCCATCGAGCGGCAAGGCTGAGGATTAAGGACTTTCCATGAACATACACGAATATCAGGCCAAGGAACTGCTGGCCAAGTTCGGCGTACCGGTGCCGGCGGGCTTTGCGGCGCTGAGTGTTGATGAGGCGGTGGCGGCCTCCGCCAAGCTGCCCGGGCCGCTCTATGTGGTGAAGGCGCAGATCCATGCCGGTGGCCGCGGCAAGGGCAAGTTCAAGGAATTGCCCCCGGAAGCCAAGGGCGGTGTGCGGCTCGCCCGCTCCGCCGATGATGTGCGCGCCGCGGCCATTGATATGCTGGGCAACACGCTGGTGACGATCCAGACCGGGCCGGCGGGCAAGCAGGTCAACCGGCTCTATGTCACCGACGGCGTCGATATCGCCAAGGAGTTCTACCTCGCCATGCTGGTGGACCGTGCCACCGGCCGCATCGCCATCGTGGCCAGCACGGAAGGCGGCATGGATATCGAGGAGGTGGCGCACAGCCATCCGGAGAAGATCCACACCATCACCATCGATCCGGCCACCGGCGTGATGCCGCATCACGGCCGCGCCGTGGCGGCGGCGCTTGGCCTGACCGGCCCGCTGGCCAAGCAGGCCGAGAATGTGACGCTGAAGCTGTATGATGCCTTCATCGGCACCGATGCCAGCCAGATGGAGATCAACCCGCTGGCGGTGACGGATGATGGCAAGCTGCTGGTGCTGGATGCCAAGGTCGGTTTTGACAGCAATGCCCTCTATCGCCACCCGGACCTGATGGAGCTGCGCGACCTGACCGAGGAAGACCCGGCGGAAGTGGAGGCCAGCAAGTACGACCTCGCCTTCATCAAGCTGGACGGCAATATCGGCTGCCTGGTGAACGGCGCCGGCCTTGCCATGGCCACGATGGACATCATCAAGCTGAACGGCGCCGAACCGGCCAATTTCCTCGATGTCGGCGGCGGCGCCGACAAGGAGAAGGTGACCAACGCCTTCAAGCTGATCCTGAAGGATCCGGCGGTGCAGGGCATATTGGTCAACATCTTCGGCGGCATCATGCGCTGCGATATCATTGCCGAAGGCATCATCGCGGCGGCGAAGGAGGTCAGCCTGTCGGTGCCGCTGGTGGTGCGTCTGGAAGGCACCAATGTCGAACTGGGCAAGGAAATCCTTGCGAACAGCGGCCTGCCCATCGTGTCGGCCGACAATCTGGGTGATGCGGCGGCCAAGATCGTCGCCGAAGTGAAGAAGGCCGCCTGATGTCCATTCTTGTGAACAGCAACACCCGCGTCATCACGCAGGGCTTCACCGGCAAGCAGGGCACGTTCCACAGCGAACAGGCCATTGCCTATGGCACCAAGGTGGTGGGCGGCACTGCGCCGGGCAAGGGCGGTTCCACGCATCTGGGCCTGCCGGTGTTCGATACCGTGCTTGAGGCGCGCGAAGCGACCGGGGCCGGTGCGTCGGTGGTCTATGTGCCGCCGCCCGGCGCGGCTGATGCCATCTGCGAAGCCATCGCCGCCGAAATCCCGCTGGTGGTGTGCATCACCGAAGGCATTCCGGTGCTGGACATGGTGCGGGTGAAGCGGGCGCTGCAAGGATCGAAGACCCGCCTGATCGGGCCGAACTGCCCCGGCGTGCTGACTCCGGGTGAATGCAAGATCGGCATCATGCCGGGCAATATCTTCCGCAAGGGCAGCGTGGGTGTCGTCTCCCGCTCTGGCACGCTCACCTATGAAGCCGTGCATCAGACCAGCGCGGTGGGCCTGGGTCAGACGACGGCGGTGGGCATCGGCGGCGATCCGGTGAACGGCACCAATTTCATCGACATGCTGGAGCTGTTCCTTGCCGATGACGCCACGCAGAGCATCATCATGATCGGCGAGATCGGCGGCGATGCCGAGGAGCAGGCGGCGCAATTCCTGATCGACGAAGCCAAACGCGGCCGCAAGAAGCCGATGGTCGGCTTCATCGCTGGCACCACGGCACCTCCGGGCCGCCGCATGGGCCATGCCGGTGCCATCGTGTCGGGCGGCAAGGGCGATGCAGCATCCAAGATGGCGGCGATGGAAGCCGCCGGCATCCGCGTGTCGCCATCGCCATCGCTGCTGGGCGAAACGCTGATCGAGGTGCTGAAGGGCTGAACTGCATGGCTGCCATGACGCGGCAGGACGGCGGTTTGTCATGACAGGGCCGCGTGTTGCCGTTACATGTTGCAATACTGGTCTAACCAAGGACGCGTGACGATGGAAAGCGAAGCCCTGCTGCCCGGCCCGGAGGATCGGCCGGGGCCGAGTTGGGCGCGGTCCTCGTGGCCGGTGCTGCCAAATGATGATCTGACACGCGGGCTGGATGCTGCCGGCATGTTTGCCGACAATCCTGCCAAGCTTGCCGCCAAGGCAGCGGGCAATGCGGCGGCTGGCGGCGCGTCGCCGGATGAAGTGGCACAGGCGGCACAGGATTCCATCAATGCCTTCATGCTGATCCGCACCTACCGGGTGCGCGGGCATCTGGCGGCCAATCTCGATCCGCTGGGCCTTGCCACGCGCGATCTGCCGGCTGATCTCACGCCATGCTGGCACGGCTTTGGCGAAGG
>DAITMD010000050.1:0-10628 GCA_036835345.1 Sandarakinorhabdus sp.
GTGCCGGCCATGGCCGAGCCGGTGACGCTGGAGCGGCTGCTGCACGACTGGCCGCAGGGCCGTGCGCTGATCTTTGCCGATGAAGTGGGCGGGGTGCCGCTGGCGCAGGCGGCAGCGCCGGCCCCGGCCGCCATCCTGATCGGGCCGGAAGGCGGCTTTGCCGATGCCGAACGTGCAGCCATCCGCGCGCATCCGGCCGCCGTGCCGGTCACGCTGGGCCCGCGCGTGCTGCGCGCCGATACGGCGGCACTGGCGGCAGTGGCGGTGTGGCAGGCGGTGAACGGTTGAGGTTCAGAACTCGCGGACGACCCGCAACGAGGCCAGCGCCACCCGGCGTTCGCCGCGCGGCTTTTCGATGCCGGCACCGGCCTGCATCACAAAACGCTCGCCCAGCCGCTGGTGAACCTGCGGCAGCAGCACCCAGCCGCCAGCCTGGCCGCCTTCGCGGTTGAACTCCAGCCCGGCGGTGGTGCGGGTGCCCACGTCGCGGAACAGGCTGTGGTTGATCAGCGAGACCGGGCGCGACAAGCGTGGCGTGTTGCTGGTCTTGGCACCGATCATGGTGATGCTGGACCAATGCTTGTCGTAGCGAACACCCGCCAGATAGAGCAGGCTGGAGCCCCATTTGCCGCCAGCGCGATCAATGGTGCCCAGATATTGCACGCCGTGCACGAAACTGCCGCCGAAGCCGGTGCCGAACGTGCCCTGCAGGCCCATCTTGAACGCATCGACGCGGGCGCCGGTCATCGGCAGTTCCAGTTCGACGGCGAAACCATCGGAAACCGCCAGCTCAACCTCTGGTGCCCAGGCCAGCGCCGAACCGTCCAGCCCCTTGACCAGCAGCGTGTTGGCTTCCAGTTCGCCGCGCACGGCCCCCAGCGGGCGGATCATGTCGAAAAGCATCGGTTCCGGGATCACCGGGATACCCTTGCCGCCCTGTTCCGGGTTGCCGCGGACGGTGCCGGGCGCAGCAGCCAGTGCCGGCGCAGCCAGCAGCAGCACCCCAAGGGTGAGACAATATTTCATGGGCCGGTTGGCTAGCAGCCGGGCGGCGCGGCCTCAACCGCGCATCGCCGGGCTGTGACATCAGGGCGCTGGGTTGATCGTGATGATGCGCTCCGCCTCCTGCAGCACGCGCGCCCGGCTCCAGACGAAGGGCACATATTGGCCGGCGGCCCAGCGCGGGAACAGATCGCGGTAATGCGGGCTGGCCGGATCGCCGCTCTGGCCCGGGGTGTTGATCGCCACGCTGTTGTCCCACGCGCCCACATCCATGACCACGCGCACCGAAGCGCCGGACTGAACGTGGAAATCCGGTGCAGGCCTCCCGGGAAAGCCCATCGCCATCGGCGTTGATCCGCTGCCGCCGATGGGCAGTGGGCCAACCCGGCGCTGCGCTTCGCGTCCGGGGATGGCCAGCGCCGGCTGAAAATCGGCAACATGCAGCGCCCCCCAGCGCCACGCCGCGGGATCAGGGCCCATCAGGCGGATCGCCTCGTCCCAGGCCATGGCCAGCGAGGTTTGCAGGATGCCGCGCCGCACCTGGTCGGCATTGGGGCCGAGCAGTGCGCCGTCTTCCAGAACGGGCAGGATGTTGCCGATGCTGGTGCGGCCGAAGTTCAGGCGCTTGTCCTCAGGCACGATGGCCTTGACCGCGCTGACCGGCAGGAAGCGCGACGCCCAGATTTCATAGAGCGCCGCCGGGGCCGAATCGGCACCCATATGGCCATCCCAGCCGGCCAGCAGCGCCAGCGCCGCCGATGAACGCGCATCATCGCCGGTGACGCCCTTCAACATGGCCACGGCGCGGCGGGCCAACGGCGATGTGGCATCGGTCTGCAGCGCCATCGCATCGGTCAGGCCGAATTTCGGCTTTGATCCGATCACTTCGGAAATGCGGGTGATGCGGCTGCGGTCGGCCCATTCCGCGCCCATGAAATGCGGATATCCGGCTGGCACGTTCATTTCATTGGCGGTGGCGATCCAGCCGGCCGCCGGATTGTAGGAGACCGGCATCAGCCTCGCATCCAGCAAGCCGTTCCACCGGTACAGGCGGCCGGCGGGCACCGGCAGCAGGCCGTCACCGGCGTTGCGCAGCGGCACGAAACCGCCCGGCGCCCAGCCGATATCGCCGGCCCGGCTGGCAAACAGCAGGTTGAGCGGCGGCGCACCCCAATGATTGCGGGCGATCAGGAAATCATCCCACGTCCGCGCCTGCCAGGCCCAGCTGGCGTTGAAATAGGCCGAGGCGCCAGGGCCAGCCCAGGTGCCGCGCAGGGCAAAGCTGCGGCCCGATGCGGCGTCTTCGTGGATGATCGGGCCATCGCTACTGAACTTCAGCACCACCTCGCGCGGGGCTTCGCCCTTCACCGCGATGGTTTCGCGCACTTCGGTCAGGCGGGTGTTCTTGGGGTTCACCACCAGATCCTGCTGATCGATGGCAAAGATGGTGAGCGCCCACGCCGCATCCTCGTTGTGGCCAAAGCTGACGCCGGGCAATGCCGGCTCGCCCGATCCGGCGATCTTCAGTTCCGGCGTGTCGATGTGGGAGAGGTAACGCAGGTTGGGGATGGCATGGGCGCGGTGCGGATCATTGGCCAGGATGGGCCGGCCGGTGCTGCTGCGCGCCGGCGCAATCACCCAGTTGTTGCTGCCTTCCTGTGCATCGGGATCGATGCTGGCCACCACCAGCTTCTTGCCGTCAAAGCGCACGTCCCCGGTGCCGGCCGCAAAATCATCGAGTATATTTTCCGGGATGCTGCACGGCGCGAAGCCGGCCGGGATGGTGACGGGCTGTGCCGGTTCCAGCTGACGGCGCAGCGGTTCATAGCGCACGTCGCCGCCGCACAGGGCGCGGGCGCGGGCGACTTCATCGGGAATGTTGCGGATCAGTGCGTTCGAACGGATGCGCACCACATCATCGGCCTGCCAGCGTTCGGGCCGGCTGCCGGTGGCGGTGAACTCGATCGGCAGCGGCTGCCGCCCGGCCTCCACATCGGCAACAAAGGCGTTGATGCCGGCCACGAAGCCTTCGGTCCAAGATTTTGCTGCCGCCGGATAGGCCGCCCATTCCGCCGCCATGTCACCGCGATAGAGAAACAGGCGGGCTGCCCTGTCCTGCTTGACGAAATCCGGGCCGAAGCTGGCCGACAGCCGCCCCAGCCCGCGCTTGCGCCACAGATCGATCTGCCACAGCCGGTCGCGCGCCACGGCATAGCCCTGCAGGAAAAACCCGTCGCGGGCATTGGCGGCATAGATGTGCGGGATGCCGGCGCGGTCGATCACGATCTCGCCGGGTGCGCTGAGGCCGGGCAGTTGCCGGGTTTCGGTGTAGGCGGCGGGCGGGGCATCCTGCGCGGTTGCCGCCCCGGACAGCAGCAGGGCGGCCAGCGCCGTTCTGAGCATGATCATTCCGCCGCCAGCGCCGCCGCCGCCGGTTCGGATTGTGGGCCGCGGATCAGCACGCCGGGCAGCGCGCCGGTCATGGCGCCATCGCGGAACGTCACCTGCCCGCGCTTGATGGTGCACACATAGCCATCGGCCTTTTGCAGCAGCCGCTTGCCGCCGGCCGGCAGATCGAAGGCCAGCCACGGCTTGCCCAGCTTCAGCCGATCCATGTCGATGATGTTGAAATCGGCCAGATAGCCCGGCGCGATGCGGCCGCGATCATTCAGGCCATAGAGGCGGGCGGTGTCGCTGCACTGGCGGCGAATGGCGTTTTCCAGGGTGGTGGTGCCGCGCGCCCGGTCCCGCGCCCAATGTTGGAGCAGGAAGGTCGGGCTGGCGGCATCGCAGATGGTGCCGCAGTGGGCGCCGCCATCCGACAGCGATATCACCGTATCGTCACGTTCCAGCAGGCCGGCGACGAAATCCAGATTGCCATCGGCATAGTTCAGGATGGGGAAATAGATGAAGCCGCTGCCGCCGCCCTGGCTGAGCAGATCATAGGCATAGGCCGCCGGATCGGTGCCGGCCGCGGCGGCGCGGGCGGCGATGGTCTCGTCGGCCTGCGGCTCGTAATTGAAATTCTCGCCCATTTCGAAATGCAGCTGCCAGCCCATCGCCACTGCCATCAGCAGCGGCAGCACATCGGTTTCAGGAAAGACATTCTCTTCAGCCAGCAGCCTTGCCTTGAACGCCGGGTCGCTGATGTGGGCCCATTGCTGATCCCACGGCAGCGCATCAATGGCCTGCCAGCTGGGCTTGAACTTGAACGGATGCACCGTGCCGCGCCACGCCATCAGGATGCCGTTGCCGCGCAGGGCGATCTGCGCGACGATATTGGCGCCTTCGGCATTGGCTTTGGCCGTCTCGGCCATCTGCTCTTCCCACGGCAGTTCCTTGGCGATGCTCTGCAGCATGGCGAAGGTGACGGGCAGGCCGGTCTCGCGGCTCATCTGCGCCATCCAGCCGAACTCGTCCCATTCGCGGCGCAGATCGCTGGCCATTTCAAACACGCCGTGGCCCACCTTGCCCATGGCGCGGCCGATGGCGATCAATTCGTCCTTTTCGGCCGTGGTGCCGGGCACCAGTTCACCATCAATCGATTTGTGCAGGATGGTGCGCGACGTGGAAAAGCCCAGCGCGCCGGCCTTCACGCCTTCGGCGACGATGGCCGCCATCTTCTCGATATCATCCGCCGTGGGCTTTTCGTTGCGCGCGCCGCGTTCGCCCATCACATAGGCGCGCACCGCACCGTGCGGCACATGGGTGGCGACATCGATGGTGCGGGCTTTCTTCTCCAGCGCGTCCAGATATTCGGGGAATGTCTCCCAATCCCACGTCAGCCCTTCGGCCAGCGCGGTGCCGGGAATATCCTCCACGCCCTCCATCAGGCCGATCAGCCACTGGTGGCGATCGGGCGCGGCCGGCGCAAAGCCGACGCCGCAATTGCCCATCACCACGGTGGTGACGCCGTGCCAGCTGCTGGGCGCCATTTCCGCATCCCAGGTGGCCTGGCCATCATAATGGGTGTGGATATCGACAAAGCCCGGCGTGACGAACAGGCCTTTGGCGTCGATTTCCTCGCGGGCCGGGGCGCTGATCTGGCCAACGGCGGTGATGCGGCCGGAATCGATGGCCACATCGGCCACAAAGCGCGGGCCGCCCGTGCCATCGATGATGGTGCCGCCGCGGATGATGAGATCGTGCATGCTGTGGCCCTCCCCAGGCTGAACCGGGAGGATGACACAGGACGGCGCTGAGGCAAGCCTGCCGCTTTGCAGCGGTTCAGGCAGCGGGTGGCGCATCCTCGATGGCGGTCAGATCGGCCTGCTGCGGCTGCTGCGGATCGGGCGGCAGGTGGCCCCAGCGTTCGCTGCTCTGCTCGGCGGCGGGCTGCGTCTGATCAATGTCACAGCCGGCAAGCAGCAGCAGGGCAAGGGGGAAAAGCGCACGCATGGCCGCCAATGTGGGCAGGCCGGCCGCTTTGGCAAGTGGATAGCTGCCGCAGGCCCGCCATGGCCAGATTGCCTGCCGCGCTGAACAAAGCTAAGGCGCGGGCCATGAGCAACAAGGTCGACGCGGCGGGAGACGACGCCATCATCGAAACCCGCGACCAGTTGGCCGCGGTGTTCGAAGCCGGCGCCAAGCCGCGCGAGCGTTGGCGCATTGGCACCGAACATGAGAAATTCGTGTTCCGCACCACCGACCGCCGCGCCCCCGGCTATGCCGAACCGGGCGGCATCCGCGATCTGTTGATGGGCATGATGCGCTTTGGTTGGGAACCGATATTCGAAGGCGAAAATGTCATCGCGCTGAAGGGCCCGGACGGCAACATCAGCCTGGAACCCGCCGGCCAGTTTGAATTGTCGGGCGCGCAGCAGGAGCATCTGCACGCCACCTGCGCCGAATCCAACCGCCACCTGCGCCAGTGCCGCGAAATCGGTGATGAACTGGGGCTGGGCTTTCTGGGGCTGGGTTTCTGGCCGGACAAGGCGCGCAGCGATCTGCCGGTGATGCCCAAGGGCCGCTATGACATCATGCTGCGCCACATGCCGCGGGTGGGCAATCTGGGGCTGGACATGATGCTGCGCACCTGCACCATCCAGACCAACCTGGATTATGGCAGCGAAGCCGATATGGCGCAGAAATTCCGGGTCAGCCTGGCGCTGCAACCGCTGGCCACGGCGCTGTTCGCCAATTCACCCTTCACCGAAGGCCGGCCCAACGGCTTCAGAAGCTTCCGCAGCCATATCTGGACCGATACCGATCCGGCCCGCACCGGCATCCTGCCCTTCGTGTTCGAAGACGGGTTCGGTTATGATCACTATGTGGATTATGCGCTGAATGTGCCGATGTATTTCGTCTACCGCGATGGGCGCTACATCGATGCCGCCGGCCTGAGTTTCCGGGATTTCCTGGCGGGCAGGCTGGCGGTGCTGCCCGGAGAGAAGCCGCGGCTGGGCGACTGGAAGGATCATCTGTCCACTGCTTTTCCGGAAGTCAGGATGAAGGGCTATCTGGAAATGCGCGGCGCTGATGGCGGGCGCTGGGACCGGATTTGCGCGCTGCCGGCGCTGTGGGTCGGGCTGCTCTATGATCAGACGGCGCAGGATGCGGCCTGGGATCTGGTCAAGCACTGGACGCCAGAAGATCACGACCGGCTGCGCCGCGAGGTGCCGGCCCTGGCGCTGGGCGCGGCCAGCCCGAACGGCGGCACGCTCAAGGATCTGGCCGCCGAAGTGCTCAAGATTGCCGATGCCGGGCTTGCCGCCCGTGCCCGGCTGAACACGGCCGGCGACAGCGAACAGGGGTTCCTGAACCCGCTGCGCGAGATTGTGGCCAGCGGCCAGACCAACGCCGATCGGCTGCTGGGGATGTATCACGGCGCCTGGGCCGGTGATGTGTCACAAATATACAACAGCGAGGCCTATTGAACATTCGGGCTGCGGCATTGCGGCGCTTTCTGCCAGTTTGTGACTTGACGCCTTTTCATCGGCGACTGACCTTCCACTGAAATCGCGATCTTTTTGCCGGCTCATTTCCGAGAACAGGCGAGACGTCGATATGGGGAGGTGAACGATGTCGAAACTGCGTCTGCACACCACGTGCGCCTGCGTTGCACTGTTTTCCGTTCTGGGTTCGGGTTCCGCTGCCTTCGCGCAGGTGCAGGCGACAACGGACGAAACCGCAGTGGACGCGGAAATCGTTGTCACCGGCAGCTTCATCCGCGGCACCCGCGAAGACGCCGCAGTGCCGATCGATGTGTTCACTGCCGATGATCTCAACAAGCAGGGCATTACCTCGCCGCTCGATTTCATCAAGCAGCTGCCGGGCGTGGGTGCGTCGCTGGGCGACACCAACCAGTTTTCCACGTCTTCGCAGGGCTTTCAGGGCAACGGCTCGATCAACCTGCGCGCGCTTGGTCCAACCCGCACGCTGGTGCTGTTCAATGGCCGCCGCACCGTGCTGGCGCCGGGCGATGGCTTTGCCGATACCAACCTGATCCCGATTTTCGCACTGTCGACCATCGAAATCCTGAAGGACGGCGCAGCCGCCACCTATGGTTCCGATGCCATCGCCGGTGTCGCCAATTTCGTGACCCGCCGCAATTTCAACGGTGCCATAATCCAGGGCGATTTTGAAGCCATTGCCGGTTCGCGCGGCAATTGGACGGGTTCGGCGCTGATCGGCCACACGTTCGGCAAGGTCAATCTGATGATCGGCGCCGGCTGGCAGCATCGTTCGACCTTGCCCAGCTTCTCACGCGATTTCAGCCGCACTCCCTATGCGGTCAATCCGTCGGCCTGGTCAGTTCTTTCCACGCCAGGCACTTTTGGCGCCACCTATCTGAACGCCGGCGTGCCGGCCACCAGCATCGTCCGTGATGGCGGTACGGTCGGTTGCCCGGCTGTGGGCGGCATCAACGACACCACGGGCCCCGGCGGAACCGGCTTGCCGATCTGCCGGTTCAGCTTCCTGCCGTGGAACAATATTATCGAAGAAGAAGATCGCTACCAGGGTTATGCGCAGGCCGATTTTGATCTGTCCGATCGCACCAAGGTGCATCTGGAATTCACCTATGCCCAAACCGACACGACCGTGGGGCAGTCGCCGGCGTTCCCGCCAACACAGGGCCCGCGCGGTTCCGGTTCGGTCAATGCCTTCACCGTCAGCCCAAACAATCCGGGTGTGCCGGCCTTTCTGGCCCAGAACGGCCTGCAACCCGGCACACCGGAACGACCGCTGGCGGCGGTCACAGCGGTGCTGTGGCGGCCGTTCGGCTGGCTGGGCAATTTGTCGGAACCGGTGCGCGGTGCCGGCCTGGGCAGCGCCGAGAACAAGAGCTATCGCTTCTCGGGTGGTCTTGAACAGGAGTTCAGCGACAATTTCCGTGCCCAATTCTATGGCACCTACTGGCGGTCGGAGCGCGAGGCGTTCGCCCGTGACATGGTGGGTTCACGCCTGCAGAACGCCCTCAACGGCCTTGGCGGGCCGGCGTGCAATGTGGCCGCCAACACGCCGGGGCAGAATGGCTGCCAGTGGTTCAATCCATTCATCAATGCCAACCAGCCAGTTTCGATTCAGGGCCTGAACAACCCGCTGTATGTGCCGGGCGCTGAAAATTCGGCGGACCTGATCAACTTTATACAGGTCAACAACGGCACGCGTCAGGTTGAGGAGCAGTTCGTTATTGACGCGATTTTCAGCGGCGAGACTGGCATCGATCTGGGCGGGGGGCCGATCGCTTTCGCCTTTGGTGCCCAGTATCGGAAGAATGACTGGAGCACCCGCCCATTGCGGCCCGAGTCCGATCTGAACATCAATCCCTGCTTCCGGGAAGGTGACCTGAGCTGCGTCGGAACGCCGATCGAAGGCGTGGGCAGCTTTGTTTTCCTGGGCGGCAGCCGGCGCGAAACGGTGGCTCAGGAGGTCAAGGCCATCTTTGCCGAAGTGAAGATCCCGGTGGCCGAGCACCTGGAAATCACTGGCGCTGCGCGGTTTGAAGATTACGGCGGCTCGGTTGGTTCCACCTTCAATCCCAAGGGGTCGGTGCGCTGGAATCCCTTTGATTGGCTGGTGCTGCGCGGCTCGGTGGGTACCACCTTCCGCGGCCCGCTCGCCAACCAGGTGGTCGCCAACCAGGTCACGACGCTGGCCGGCCTGCAGGCCGCTGCCAACAACTTCAAGTCGGTTGATATTTTCGGCAACCCCAATGATCTGGGCCCGGAAACCGCCTTTACCTACAATGTTGGCGCTGTGATCTCCACGTCGGGCTTCACCTTCTCCGCCGACTATTGGAGCTTTGACGTGAAGGACCGGGTGACCACCACCCCGGCGCAGGCCATCGCCTCATCGGTGGCCAGCGGTGCCGTTGCACCAAACAACACGCGCTTTGCCAATTGCAGCAGCGTGTTCGCCAATCTGATCACCTTTCAGGGCGGATGTGTGCAGGGTGTGACGACCGGCCTTGATATCAGCCGTGTCCGCACCGATTGGGTGAACGGCCCCGGCCTGAAAACCAGCGGCATCGATCTGTCCTTCGATTACAAGACCGGGCTGGCTGGCGGCACGCTGAATGTCGGGGCGCAGGCCAGTATCGTGCTGGATTACACGTTTGACGATTTCGTCTTCCGCGGAATTCTGGTGCAGTCCGGCTATCAGGCCAAGGGCTTCACCAACTATTTCCGCGATCCGCTGACCGTGTCGCCGCTGCGCGGCACGGGCTGGATCAACTACAACATCAACGGCCTGAATGCGCGTTATCAGGTGCGTTATGTTGGCGGTGTGGATGATGATCGCTGCGTCGGCCTTGCCAACTGCGCCGCCACCAATTTTGGCCCGACCAATTTCGGCGCGGTGGTGAAGAGCTTCACCCAGCATGATTTCAACGTGCAGTATGATCTGCCGATTGGCGGGTTCACCACGCAACTGCAGTTCGGCATCGAGAACTTCACCAATCAGGATCCGCCCTCGTCACGGCTGGAACTGTCGTATGATCCGTTCATTGGCAACCCGCTTGGCCGGGTCTATCGCTTCGGCTTGCGGGTGATCATCTAATGGCTGGTGCGCGGCAGGGGCCTTGCTCCTGCCGCGCAGCAATCAAGAAAATCGCCGGGCACTCGCATAAAGCGCAATCGCAGCAGCGTTCGACACGTTCAGGCTTTCCACGCCGCTGATCGGCAGCCTGGCCGCCTGATCGCAGTTTTCGCGGGTAAGCTGGCGCAGGCCGTCGCCTTCGCTGCCCAGCACCAGCGCCGGCTGGCTTTTGCCCAGCGCCGCTTCCAGGCTGGCATCGGCGCTGCCATCCAGCGCGATGCGCCAGAAGCCGGCATCACCGATTTCACCCAGCGCCCGCGCCAGATTGACAGCGCGCACCCACGGCAATTGTTCCAGCGCGCCGCTTGCCGAACGCGCCAGCACGCCGGATTCGGCCGGGCTGTGGCGATCCTGGGTGACCAGCGCGCGGGCATTGAAGGCCAAGGCTGATCGCATGATGGCACCCACGTTGTGCGGATCCGTCACCTGGTCCAGCACGATGATCGGGCGATTGTCGCCATCATCGGCATCTTTCAGGATATCGCCCAGCCAAACCGTATCCAATGGCTCCACCTCCAGCACATAGCCCTGGTGCGGCGCATCCGGAGGGCAGAGCCGGCCCAGATCATGATCGTCGCCATATTGCA
>DAITMD010000051.1:0-10576 GCA_036835345.1 Sandarakinorhabdus sp.
ACGCGCGCTGGAGGCAGCGAGCGGGGCGCGGGTGCATGTGATCAGCGCCGCCACCCGCGCCGGGGTTGATGATGTGCTGGATGCGATGATGGAGATCGCCGGCCGGGCACAGGCCATGAAGTCTGACGGCAGCCGGCGGCAGGACCAGTCATGGTCGCCGCTGTAGGCACAGCGCCCGCCGATGCCTTCACGCCGGCCGCAGCCACGCGGCTGGTGGTGAAGATCGGATCATCCTTGCTGGTTGACGGCGATGGCGCGGTGCGCCGCGACTGGCTGAGCGGTGTGGTGGCCGATATTGCCGCGCGCCGCGCACTGGGCCAGCAGATCGTGGTGGTCTCATCGGGTGCCATTGCGCTGGGGGCCCGGCGGCTGGGGCTGTCGGCTGGCGGACGCGCCAGCCTGGAAGACGCGCAGGCCGCTGCCGCCGTGGGGCAGGTGGCGCTGGCCGGGGTGTGGCAGGCGCTGCTGGCCGATGGCGGGATGACCGCGGCCCAGCTGCTGCTGACGCTGGGCGACCTGGAGGATCGGCGGCGCTATCTGAACGTGGCGGCGACCATTGCCCGGCTGCTCGATCTGGGCGCGGTGCCGGTGCTGAACGAGAATGACACGGTGGCGACCAACGAAATCCGCTTTGGCGACAATGATCGGCTGGCGGCGCGGGCAGCGCAGGCGGCGGGCGCACAGGGCGTGATCCTGCTGTCGGATGTGGATGGGCTTTATACCGCCAACCCGGCCACGGATCCGGCAGCGCAGCGCATCCCCGTGGTGAAGGCCCTGACGCCCGACGTGATGGCGATGGCGACGGGCGAAACCCGGTCGGGCATGGGATCGGGCGGCATGGCGGCAAAATTGCAGGCGGCGCAGATGGCGGGTGCGGCGGGCATAAGGCTGGCGATCTGCGATGGCCGGGTGGACCGGCCGTTGGCGCATTTTCAGGCGGCGGGCGGCGGCACCTTGTTCCTGCCGCCGCGCAGCGCCCGCGGCCGCAAGGCGTGGCTGGCCGGGCGGTTGACGGTGGCCGGCACGGTGACGGTGGATGCCGGCGCGGTGGCGGCACTGCAGCGCGGCGCGTCGCTGCTGGCAGCGGGCGTGCGCGCCGTGGAGGGCAATTTCCGGCGCGGCGACGTGGTGGCCATCGCCGGCCCGGACGGCGCCGTGCTGGCGCGCGGGCTGGCGGGCTATGACGCGGCAGATGCGCAGGCGATCATCGGCCTCAGGGCCGAAGCACAGGGCCCGGTGCTGGGCTATGCGCCGCGTGCCGCATTGGTGCACGCCGATCATCTGGTGCTGATATGAGCAAGATCAATGATATGGCCCGCGCGGCGCGGGCAGCCTTGCCAGTGCTGGCGGCGGCATCCACCCACCAAAAGGCCGCCGCTGTGCGCGCCGCCGCCGCCGCAATCCGGTCGCGCGCGGATGAATTGCTGGCCGCCAATGCCGCTGATGTGGCGGCAGCGGCGGGCCTGTCGGCGGCGCTGGTGGACCGGCTGGCGCTGAATGCGGCGCGGGTGGAGGGCATCGCCGCCGGGCTGGAGACGGTGGGCGGCCTGACCGATCCGGTGGGCGAGGTGATCGCCCGCTGGACCCAGCCCAATGGACTGGCGTTCGAGCGCGTGCGGGTGCCGCTGGGCGTGATCGGCATCATTTATGAAAGCCGGCCGGGCGTGACGGCGGATGCGGCGGCGCTGTGCCTGATGGCCGGCAACGCCTGCCTGCTGCGCGGCGGCAGTGAAGCGGCGCGGTCGAACGCGCTGCTGCTGGAATGCGTGGCGCAGGGCCTGCGCTGCGCCGGCCTGCCGGAAGCTGCCGTCCAGATGGTGCCGGCAGGCGACCGGGCGCTGGTGGGCGACATGCTGGGCGCGCACGGCCTGATCGACGTGATCATTCCGCGCGGCGGAAAAGGGTTGGTTGCAAGGGTGCAAAGCGAGGCGAGGGTGCCGGTGTTGGCGCATCTGGATGGCATCAACCATGTCTATGTGGATGCCAGCGCCGATCCGGACATGGCGGCGGCGATCGTGGTGAACAGCAAGCTCAGGCGCACATCGGTGTGCGGCGCGATGGAAACGCTGCTGATCGATGCCGCTGCGCCATTGGCGCTGAAGCAGCGGCTGGTGGCGGCGCTGCTGGACGGCGACTGCGACGTGCGCGGCGATGCAGCGGTGCAGTCGCTGGATGCGCGGGTGACGCCGGCCGCGGTGCAGGATTGGGACACCGAATATCTGGATGCCATCGCCAGCGTGGCCGAAGTGGCCGGCGTTGATGGTGCCATCGCCCATATCGCCGCCCACGGCAGCCAGCACACCGAAAGCGTGGTGGCTGAGGATGGCGCTGTGGCGGATCGCTTTCTGTCCCGCGTGGATGCCGCCATCGTGCTGCACAATGCATCCACGCAGTTTGCCGATGGCGGCGAGTTCGGCTTCGGCGCGGAAATCGGCATCGCCACGGGCCGCCTCCACGCGCGCGGCCCGGTGGCGCTGGAGGGCCTGACCATCTTCAAGACCCTGGTGCGCGGCAGCGGCCAGGTGCGGGCCTGATGGCGCGCATCGGCCTGCTGGGCGGCAGCTTCAACCCGGCACATGGCGCGCATCGGCATATCAGCCTTGTGGCGCTGGAACAGTTGCAGCTGGATGAAGTCTGGTGGCTGGTATCGCCGCTCAATCCGCTGAAATCAGCGGATGGCATGGCGGCGCTGGAGGCGCGGGTGGCGCGGGCCGAGGACGTGTCGCGGCATCCGCGCATCAAGGTGAGCGCGCTGGAGGCGGAGCTTGGCACCCGCTTTGCCGTCGATACGGCGGCGGCGCTGAAACGCCGCTATCCGCAGCACCGGTTCATCTGGCTGGCCGGCAGCGACATCGTGGCGGAACTGCACCGCTGGCGGCGGTGGCGGGATTTCCTGCGCGCGCTGCCGCTGGCGGTGGTGCCGCGCCCCGGCGTGTCGCTGATCGGCGCGCCGGCGCTGGTCTGGCCGGGCTGGTCGGGCGTGCCGGCTTCGCGCTGGACCGACGCGCGGCTGCCGGCGATCATCAAACTCCGCTCCCGTTTGCGGCCGGAATCGGCTACAGCGATACGCAGCGCCGATCCCGGCTGGGCCGCAACTGCAAGGACCAACGATTGACCAAGACTGACCGCGTGGACGAACTCCACGCCATGATCCTGAAGAGCCTGGACGATGATCAGGCCGTGGAACCCGTCTCCATCCCGCTGGCCGGCAAGACCAGCATCGCCGATTTCATGATCATCGCCAGCGGCCGCAGCGGCCGGCAGGTGGCATCGATGGCGATGAAGATCGCCGAGAAGATGAAGGCCGATTTCGGCCGCAGCGCCCGCGTACAGGGCCTGCCGGCGGCCGATTGGGTGCTGATCGATTGCGGCGACATCATCGTGCATCTGTTCCGTCCCGATGTGCGCAGTTTCTATAATCTTGAGAAAATGTGGGGTCTGGACGAAGCGCCCAACCCGTCGCCGGCGTTCGCACCCGTCAATTGAAGCTGCACATCATCGCCCGTGGCCGCATCGGCCAGTGCGCCGAAGCCGATCTGGTTGGGCGCTACATCAAGCGCATGCCAGGCCGGATCAGCGTGACCGAAATCGGCGAGATGGCAGCGTGGCCCAACGCCAACCCCGGCCGCACAATTGTGCTCGATGAACGCGGCCGCGATCTGCCGTCGGCCGAACTGGCGGCGCTGCTGGGCCGCTGGCGCGATGATGGCGCGCGCGAGGTGCGGTTTCTGATCGGTGCGGCCGATGGCCATGATGAAGCCACCCGCAGCAGTGCCGATCTGCTGCTGGGTTTTGGCCGCGCCACCTGGCCGCACATGCTGGTGCGGGCCATGCTGGCGGAACAGCTGTACCGGGCGCTGTCGATCCTGGATGGCCATCCGTATCATCGCGCCTGAAATCCAGTTCAGCGGCCCGAAAGGCCGCAGGGTGTAGCGCTGGAGCAATCATCTGCTATCCTGCCCGCGCCAAACGAACGAGTCTGCTGCCCGATGAGCATATCCAAGAGCTGGAAGATTGCGCTGCCGCTGATGGCCCTGGTGCTGGTGCCGGGCTATGCCGCCGTGCAGGCCGCGTCGGAATCCGATACCTACAAGGAACTCGATGCGTTGATGGACGTGTTCGAGCGGGTGCGCGTCACCTATGTGGACAGGGTGGACGACAAGACGCTGATCCGCGGCGCCATCAACGGCATGCTGACCAGCCTTGATCCGCACAGTTCCTATCTGGACGGCCGGGATTTCGCGGCGCTGAAGCAATCGACTGACGGCGAATATTCCGGGCTGGGCCTGACCGTGACGTCAGAGGACGGCGCGGTGAAGGTGGTGACGCCCACCGACGACACGCCGGCCTTCCGTGCCGGTATCAAGGCCGGCGATTATGTCACGCATCTGGATGACGAACTGATCTATGGCGGATCGCTGAATGATGCGGTCGACAAGATGCGTGGGCGTGCGGGCACCAAGATCAAGCTGACCGTGGTGCGGCAGGGCGAACCCAAGCCGCTGGAGTTCACGCTGACCCGCGAAATTGTGGTGATCAAGCCGGTGAAGTGGGAAACCCGCGGCAGCGTGGGCATGATCCGCATCTCAACCTTCAACAGCAAGACCGGTGATGCCACGCGCGCTGCCGTGGAGGGCATCCGCGCCAAGCTGGGTGACGATGTCGCCGGCTATGTGATCGATCTGCGTTCCAACCCGGGCGGCCTGCTGGATGAAGCCATCAAGGTGTCTGACGTGTTCCTGGAAGCCGGTGAGGTGGTATCCGAACGCCGCCGCGCCAAGGGCGATATCGACCGTTATTTCGCCAAGCCGGGCGATGCCACTGGCGGCAAGCCGGTATTGGTGCTGGTGGATGAAGGCAGTGCCTCGGCGGCGGAAATCGTGGCCGGCGCGCTGCAGGATCACCGCCGCGCCATCGTTCTGGGCCAGCGCAGTTTCGGCAAGGGCAGCGTGCAGACCATCTATCCACTGTCGGCTGATACAGCGCTGCGGCTGACCACGGCGCGTTATTACACCCCGTCGGGGCGCAGCGTGCAGGAAAATGGCATCGATCCCGATATCCAGGTGCCGCAGCTTTCCGATCCGCGTGTGTCGGAACGCAAGCCGCTGCGCGAGGCCGATCTGAAGAAGCATCTGATCAACGAAGTGAAGGACGCCACCGACAAGTTGGTGGAGCAGGACAGCGTTCCCGATCCGCGCTTTCTGGCCAAGGCCGATGATCTGAAGGCCAAGGGCGTGCTGGATTACCAGATGGATTATGCACTGAGGCTGATGGGCCGGCTGGCCCCGGCGGCGCTGCCGCAGGTGCAGGTGGCCGGCGTGCCGGCCGCGCAGAAGGCGGCTTCGCGCTGATAACGGCGCACAACGCGGTGATTGCAGCCGTCACACGCGCCGGTTAAGCACGCCCAGCGTTTGAAGGAATTGCCCGCAGTGCTGCGCCGCCTTTACGATTGGACTCTGGCCCGCGCCGCCGGCCCCAAGGCGGAACGCTGGCTGGCGGCGATCAGCTTTGCCGACAGCAGCTTTTTCCCGGTGCCGCCGGACGTGATGCAGATCCCGATGTCGATCGCCCGGCCCGAACGGTCGCTGCGCTTTGCCGCCGTGTCCACGGCAGCATCGGTGCTGGGTGCGCTTCTGGGCTATGCCATCGGTTCGGTGCTGTATCAGGCCGTGGGCGTGCCGCTGCTGGCCTTTTATGGTTATGAAGACAAGTTCGTGGCCTTTGCCGCCGATATCAAGGCCAATGGTTTCCTGTGGATGCTGGCCTTTGCCTTCCTGCCCATACCCTACAAGGTGGCGACCATTGCCGCCGGATCGGTGTCGCTGTCGATCCCGGTGCTGATCGCGGCGTCGATCCTGGGCCGGGGCGGGCGCTTCTTTTTGGTGGCGCTGGTGCTGCGGCGCTTCGGGGCCAAGGCGCAGGATCTGATCGACCGCTATTTCAACGCGCTGGCGCTGGCGGCAACGGCGTTGTTCGTGGGCGGGTTCGTGGTGGTGAAATATGCCCTCTGAACGGCGCGGGGCAATTCCTGCACTGGAAGGGCCGGGGCTGCTGCTGGCCGGCGCGCTGGCGCTGCTGGCCGGCGCCTTCGGGTTTGAACATATCGGCGGGCTGGTCCCGTGCGAGATGTGCTGGTGGCAGCGCTGGGCGCTGTTTGGCGTGCTGCTGTTTGCCGGCGATGCGCTGCTGCTGGGGGCGATGGCCCGCACGCGGCCGGCTCTGGCGTTCCCGGTGCGGATGCTGGGCTGGCTGGGGCTGGCGGCGATGGCCACCAATGCCGGCATTGCGCTGTTCCATGCCGGGGTTGAACAAAAATGGTGGCAGGGCCTTACCCGCTGCACTGCGCCGCCTGTTGCGGGTGATGCCGGATCGATGCTGGCCGACATATTGGCGCAGCCGCTGGTGCGGTGCGACGCTATTCCATGGCAGCTGTTCGGGGTTTCCATGGCAGGATGGAATTTCCTGATTTCGCTTGTCCTTGCCGGAGCTGCCCTGTGGCTGATGCTGCGCCGCTGAACCCGAAACGCCATCTGCCCGGTGACCGCCGGCCCGATACGCGCGCCATGATCCGGGTGGATCAGGCTGGCGAAACGGGCGCGGCGCGCATTTATGCCGGGCAATTGGCGGTGATGGGCGGCCGGCACCGCGATGCCGGCGAAATCCGCCACATGGCCGCGCAGGAACAGCGGCACCTGGATGGCATGAACCGCATCATGACCGCGCGCGGCGTGCGCCCCACGATCATGGGCCCGCTGTGGCACGTGGCCGGCTTTGCGCTGGGGGCTGGTACGGCGCTGCTGGGGCCAAAGGCTGCGATGGCCTGCACCGAAGCGGTGGAAACGGTGATCGACGCGCATTACGGCGAACAGGCTGAGGCGCTGGCCGATGGTAGCGATCCTGAACTGAAGGCCATGATCGACGATTACCGCGCCGATGAAGTGGCCCACCGCGATGCCGCTGCGGCCCACACCGGCGGCGCCGCCTTCCCGGTGATGGAAGCCCTGATCCGCGCCGGCTGCCGCACCGCCATTGCGCTGGCCAAGCGCATCTAGGGCCAGGCGCTGCCGGTCAGTCGGCTGGCGGGCGGTGGATCAATTCTTCATCTCGGCGCGCAACTGATAACGCCCGCCGTCGCGGCCGGAAAACATCTGGATCACGCCGGGGTGGCGTACCGGATCGCCATCGGGATCAGGCAGCAGATTCTGCTGGCTGACATAGGCGACATAGGCCGATTCCTCATTCTCGGCGAACAGATGGTAAAAGGGCTGATCCTTGCGCGGGCGGATGGCTTCGGGGATCGATTCCCACCATTCTTCGGTGTTGTTGAACACCGGATCGACATCGAAAATCACGCCGCGGAACGGGAACACGCGGTGCCGGACCACGTCACCGATGGTGAACGTGGCCGGGGTGGCAGCATCCGTCAGCGCGTTGGCGGCAGCTTCGGGGCGGGAGGGCGGCGATGTCCACATGGCGGCAATTGCAGATGGCGTCCTGTTCGTTGGCGACGGGCATCGTCACCGGAATGACATGAATATAGGATGGCCCGCGCCAACGTGAAGGGGCCTCGTGCGCGCAGGCCCTGCGGGCCACCGCGGCAAGGCGGCGGAAACTGGCCTTGGCAGCGCCCACCCCCTCCGCTATAGGCCGCCCCTTGACCCGCCCGGCCCGATCCGATCGCAGCCAGGCGCGCTTCGCGGAGAGGTGCCAGAGTGGTCGATTGGGACGGTCTCGAAAACCGTTGTGGGTGCAAGCTCACCGTGGGTTCGAATCCCACCCTCTCCGCCACTATTCGTGATAGCGGACGGGGGCTTTTGGGTGGGGGCCGGGCCTGTTTCGCTGCGCCGGTGCGCTTTGCAGGGATCGATCTTTCCTATTGGCGCTCAATCTGCGGGTCCGGCGGCGGGCGGTGCAACTGGTTGAGCAGCCTGTCGATGGCAGCGAAGTGGGACGGCCAATCAGGCGCAACAAATGTGCCCAGCCGCGCAAGCTGGGCCGCGCGGCGCGGGCTGTCTGGCCGGGCATAATCGCACACGGCTGCGGCCCAGGCGGCAGGATCGTCTGGCGGCAGCAGATCGGGCACGCCCTGTCCAATCTCTTCAAACACCGGCAGATCGCTGGCAATCACCGGCACGCCCGCGGCCAGCGCCTCCACCAGCGGCAGGCCATAGCCTTCGGCAAGGCTTGGAAACAGCAGCGCGCGTGCCCCTGCCAGCCGTGCCGCGATCCCCGCATCATCCAGCGCGCCGGCTTCCACGACGCCGGCCACGCCGGCATCCAGCGCGGCAAACACCGTTTCGGCCTGCCATCCGCGCCGCCCGATCAGTTCCAGGCGTGGCGGCAGTGGCGACCGGCTGGCCAGCCCGGCCCACATGTCCAGCAGCATCTGGTGGTTCTTGCGGCCTTCGATGGTGCCCAGCATGACAAAATGCGGCCGTTCCGGCACGGGCGATGTGGCGGGCGCGGGCGGGAGCTGCGGCGTTCCCGGCCAGGCCACGACGGACGGCGGCAGCGGCAAGGCCTGGCTTGCCGCGAATTCGGACAAACTTGCCAGCGTGTGGGCGCTGTTGGCAACGATTCCGGCAGCCGTGGCAAGCGCGCACGTCATCCGCCGGCTATGGCGCGTTGATTCGCCGTCGCGGCAGTGCTGGGGATGGGTGATCGGGATCAGATCGTGCACCAGATACACCGGCCGCACGCCGGCACCGCGCACCCATTGCGCCAGGGCAGGCACATCCAGGCCGGTATGACCCGCGTTCAGCCAGATCCGCCCGCGTCCCGGCAGGCGCCTGGCTAGGCTGAACCCGCGGCGCAGCACCAATGCGGCAAGGCCGGCACGAAACTGGCCCGGGCCGTTCACGTCCGGCGCGGCGAGCAGCGCAAACAGGGCCTGGCTGGCTGCCCATGGCAGGATCAGCTTTTGCCGCCTGAGGATGATCACCGCCTGGGCGTGATTGCCAAAATGATCAAGCCAGGCCAGACAGATGCGATCAATGCCGGTGGGCCGCACGCCAGACCAGCGCCGCCACACCAGACGGGTTGCGTCCAGCAACAGGGGGGCATCATTATCCCCCACGGGATCAATCCCGCTGCTGGACGACCGTGGTGACCGTGGCGATCGGCAGCAGCGTTTGCGAAATGATGCCCACGAACCGTTGCAGTTCGGCCACCGGCGAGTTGGTGATATACAGCACGTCGCGGTCGCTTATGGGAAATTGCTGGACGAGGAAATAGACCGCCGGGTCTTTCAGATCGAAGCTGTAGATGACCGGCCGCCGCTCTGCACCGGGTGTGGCCGGATCTTCCCAGCGGAACAGGAACACGCCCCGCGGATTGGCGCGGCCATCCTGCAGGCCGCCGATCCGCCCCAGTGCCTGCGCCAGCGTGATGCCGAAGGCTTCAAACCGGACCTCGTCGTTGCGGCCGGCCGCGCCCAGCACCGTGAAGCTGTAGGGCTGGAACAGCGCTGTCACGACATCGTCGCTGGCCAGCACGATATTGCTGGCCGGCTGGCTGATGATATCCGCAAGCGGCATGCGGTGGGTGACGCCGCCGCGCGTCACCTGAATCGTGGTGAGATTGACCGGCGGCTTGACCCCGCCGACCTGTGCGATGGCATCCAGAAGCCGCTCACCGCGCGGCGTGAGAGGCAGCCGGGCCGATTGTGCCACTTCGCCAACCACGGTGACAGTGGCGGTGGCGTTGCGCACCAGACGCACCAGCACCTGCGGTGAATTGGCCTTGCCGCGCAGGCGGCGAATAATGTCTGTCTCGATATCCCGCAGCGTGCGGCCGCGCGCCGGCACCGCACCGGCAAAGGGCACATTGATGCTGCCGTCGGGCCCAACCAGCAGCTCGGGAAGGGTGCTTGGCCGCGCCGTGCTGATGGCCGTGCCGATCCGCGTGTCGGCCGCCGGACCGCCAAACAGGGCGGCGGGCGGCGCTTCCCAGATCGTCACTTCCAGCGCGTCACCCACACCGGCCACGGTGCCCACCGGAGCGGCACCGGAGAGCACATCGGCGAAGCTGGGCCAGCGTTCCGGCCGGGGCAGGCGCTGCGCCATGTCGCTGCTCACCTTGACGACGGTGATGACCTGCTCATCGCTGGCGTCACCTGCCACTGCGGGAACCGATCCGGCCTGCAAAATCGCCTGGCGGCCAGGGCCATAGGGCTGGCAAGCGGCCACCGCCAGCCCGGCGGCCAGCACCGCGATCTGGCGAGCGAAATTGGGGCGGAGGCACAGGGTCGTCACCGCGGCGGCATGGCACTGGAGCGCGGGCTTGTCAAAGCGGCCTGTTGGACAACAGGCCGAAGCGAACGGCGAGGAATAGCGGATGCGCTTTTGCACCAGAGTATTTTTCAACGTTCCACGCTGAACCGAGACGAAGCTGCGACCGGATGTCGTGAATTGGAACGGAAGTGGTCGTTCTGTCACTTGACCTGATATGGTGTATTGAGAGAAAGCGGCCCGTCGCGTGCGGTTCTGACTGTTGTTTTTTCGCAACAATGGGCAGATTGGGCGCGGTGGTGGTCAATCAGGGTCTGGCCACGGTGGTTGGTGTTCGCTGGCAACAG
>DAITMD010000052.1:0-10437 GCA_036835345.1 Sandarakinorhabdus sp.
CAGGCTTCGCCCAGATAGCCGGGTTCGTTGGCCAGGCTCCAGGCGATCACGCTGGGGTGGTTGGCATCACGTTCGATCAATGCCGAAACGGCGTCCTTGTGCGCAGCAAGCCCCTGGGCCGTGACCTTGCGGAAATCCAGGTTCACGCTGAACAGTTCGTCGACCACCAGCAGCCCGGTGCGATCGGCGAGATCATAAAATGCCTCGTCATGCGGATAATGGGCCGTGCGCACCGAATTGCCGCCGGTCCAGCGGATGAGGCCCAGATCCTTGATCAGTACCGGCAGGTTCTGGCCGCGGCCATGAATGGCACTGTCTTCGTGGCGGCCAAAACCGGTGAGCGTAACCGGCTCGCCATTCAGCAGCAGGCGGTTGCCCGCCACCTGCACCGTGCGCACCCCGAAATGGCCGGAAACAACATCATCACCGGCCGCCAGCTCAAGCGGATAGAGATGGGGATCAGCCGGGCACCAGCGCCGCACGCCCGGCAGCCGGAACCGCAGTTCTGCCGTCCCATCCTCCACATCCGCCTCGGCCAGCACCGGCGCACGCAGCGCGACCTTCGATATCCCGGCCGTCACAAAAGCCTTGACGGTGATCACCCCGTCATCGCCATCAAGTTCGGTGATCACCCGCCAGCCGGTGATCCGCGCGTGCGGGGTCATCAGCAGATGCACGTTCCGGTTCAGGCCGCCGAACGGGAAGAAATCAAAGCGCACGGCGGGATGATACTCATCCTTGGGCCGCCCTTCGGCGGCATAATCGGCCGGGCGCACCCGCTGCATCGGGGCATCGTCGGGCAGTTCAGCCGCAATCTTCACCGCCAGATCGTTCCAGCTGCCCGGTTCGGCCGTCACCGCCAGTTCGAACGGCAGCTTGAGCGCGCCGGAATGCCCGGCCAGCGCGCCATTCCAATAGACATCGGCCTGATAATCGGCACTGCCAAAGCGCAGGGCCAGCCGCCGGCCCGCAGCATGCGGCGGCACCCACACCCGCCGCGACAGCCAGACCGCGCCGGTGTGGTTCATCAATCCGGCTTCGGCGAGCTGTTCGTTCCAGCTGCCCGGCACGGCGATGGCCAGCGCCGGCCCTTCGGGTGCTGCGTCTCCGGCCAGGTGCAGCGACCAGATGCCCGCAAGATCGATGGCATCGCGCGCCGCTGTCTGCTGCACCGCGATCATGCCGCAACGGCTGATCGCGGCGGGATGCCGCCGGGATGCATGATGGTGATCGCCGCCAGCCGGTGGCCGGCCTGCGCGGCATCGGCCGGCGTGCCGCCGCGCAGGCGCGCCGCCAGATATCCCGCATTGAACGCATCGCCGGCGCCGGTGGTGTCCAGCGGCCGCAGCACCTGCCGCACCGGCACCGCCTGCGCCTCGCCATCCGCCCACAGCATGGCACCGGCCGGGCCGGCCTTGATCACGATTTCGCCGCCGCTTACCGCCCGCAGGCGTGCAAGGGTCGCGACCGGGTCAGTGTCGCCAAACAACTGCGCTTCATCATCAAATGTCGGCAGCAGCATGTCGGCAAGGCCCGCCACCTGCATATAAAGCGCGCGTGCAGCAGCAGGATCGGGCCACAGCGCCGGGCGATGATTGGGATCGAACGCGATGCGCGCACCAGCATGCTTCATCCGCTCGATCAGGCCGAACAGCGCGGCGCGCCGCGGGCCTTCGAAAATGGCAAAGCTGATGCCGGTCAGATACAGCCACGGCACCTGTTCGATGCCGGCAAGCCGATCAGGCGCATCAAACAACTGGCGAACAGCCGCATCGCGCCGCCAATAGTGGAAGCGCCGTTCCCCTGCCGCATCGGTTTCGATCATGTACAGGCCTGGCAAAGCCCCCGGGATGGTTGCCAGCCAGCGCACATCAACGGCTTCGGCCACAATCGCGGCGCGCATTGCGGCGCTGTACGGATCATCGCCAAGCGCACTGGCAAAGCCGCAGGCAATGCCCTGCCGGGCCAGCGCCACCGCCGTGTTCAGCACGTCTCCGGCATGGCCGATCTGCAGCAGGCCGGCGTGCGCTGCCCGCAGTTCCAGCATGGCTTCGCCCAGGCAAACCAGCTCCACCGTTACCAGTTCCACATGGTGCCATCTTCCAGCCGGGCGATTGGCAGATAGGCTGGCCGATAGGGATAGCGCGCCGCTAGTTCTTCATCGATGTCCACCCCGTGGCCGGGCACGTCCCCCGGATACAGCTGCCCGTCCGCGAAATGATAGGCATGCGGGAACACCGCATCGGTTTCCGATGTGTGCCGCATATATTCCTGGATGCCGAAATTGGGCACCCAGCTGTCGAAATGCAGGGCGGCTCCCATGGTGACAGGTGAAAGATCGGTGGCGCCGTGGCAGCCGGTGCGCACCTGCCAAACGGCGGCAAAATCGGCCACGCGGCGCAGGTGCGTGATTCCGCCCGAACCCACGATCGTCATGCGGATATAATCGATCAGCTGGTTCTGGATCAGATCCTTCGCGTCCCACAACGTGTTGAACACTTCGCCCACCGCCAGCGGCGTGGTGGTGTGCTGGCGGATCAGCCGGAACGCCTCCTGATTTTCGGCCGGTGTGGCATCTTCCAGCCAGAACAATCGATAAGGTTCCAGCGCCTTGCCAAGTTGTGCGGCCTCCAGCGGGGTGAGGCGGTGGTGGGCATCGTGCAGGATGTGATGGTCAAAACCAAAGCGTTCGCGGATGGCTGCGAACAGCGCGGGCACATGGTTCAGATATTTCTGGGTATCCCACAAGGTTTGGGTGGGCAGTTCGGCATCGGCCGGTTCGTAATAGAGTTTTTCGCGGGCCACGCCATATGTCGCCGCCAGGCCCGGCACCCCGCTTTGCGCGCGGATTGCCTTGTAGCCAAGCTCGACATAGCGCTGCACTTCATCCAGCGTTTCGGCTGTGTCGCGGCCGTTGGCGTGGCCATAGACCATCACGCCGTCCCGGCTCTTGCCGCCCAGCAGATCATACAGCGGCATGCCGGCCATCTTGGCCTTGATATCCCACAGCGCCACATCCACCGCCGCGATCGCCCGCATCGTCACCGGGCCGCGCCGCCAATAGGCGCCGCGATAGAAATACTGCCAGATGTCTTCGATCTGCCGGGGATCGCTGCCAATGAGGCAGGGAATGACATGCTCCTGCAGGTAGGCGACCACAGCCAGCTCGCGGCCGTTGAGCGTGGCATCGCCGATGCCATACACGCCCTGGCTGGTTTCGATCTTGAGGGTCACGAAATTGCGCCCTGGGCAGGTGACGATCACCCGTGCAGCCGTAATGCGCATGCCCCCTCCTTTATGGTTCCGCACTTCGCGAAGGCTTGACCCCTCAAAATTGGTCTGTCAAGCATGGGGAAATCGTCCTGACCAAATGAGAACGCTATTTCCTTTGGGGGTGAGTGGCTCACCGATGCGGCAAGACAAAATCTGGAGTGCTATGGATGGGCAGCCGGCCGGCCATTTGGCCGGGCTGCCATCGGAAGGCAAAATAACCATGACGGACGCATCGCCTCAACTGCGCAGCGGGCGGCTTTATGAAAAGCTCGCCAGTGCGCTTCGCGCGGCCATTGCTGCCGGGACCTACCAGCCCGGCGACCGCCTGCCAGCAGAGCGCGAGCTTGCCGCCACCTTCAAGGTGAGCCGTCCGACCATCCGCGAGGCGGTTATCGCGCTGGAGCTTGATGGGCTGGTAGAGGTCAAGGTCGGCTCCGGGGTGTATGTGCTGCCACCGCCAGCGGCCGGCGTGTCCACCACCCCCGTGGTTCCGGACATCGGTGCCTTTGAACTGACCGAAGCGCGCATTCTGATTGAAGGCGAAGCCGCAGCCCTGGCCGCCGAACATATCAGCGATCCCGAACTGGCCGAACTCGAAGCATTGCTGGAGGCCATGGCGCTGGCCAATAACGGCGGTGACGGCGATCCGGAAGCGGTCGACATGCGCTTTCACCTGTTGATTGCGGAGGCCACGCGCAACGGTGCGCTCGCTGCGGCAGTGGAGCAATTGTGGAGCATCCGCAATCGATCCCCGCAATGCATCCGCACCTTCAACAAGAGCCGGGACAAGGGCAATCGGCCGGTGCTGGCCGAGCATGAAGCCATTGTATCGGCATTGCGGGCGCGTGACCCCGGCCGGGCGCGGCAGGCCATGCGAGCGCATCTGGGCCGCGTTCTGGATTATCTGCTCGACGCCACCGAAGTCGAAACCATCGAAGAGACCAAGAAACAGCTGCAGGCCACGCGCGCCCGATTTTCACGGCGCGCCCGGCTCTGACACGCGAATTTCCGGGGACGAACTGCAATGCCGCTGCCGTTGAAGCTTCATGTCGATCGCCTGTTTCCGGCCGATCCAGCCGTACGCGGCATTGCGCGCGCACTGTATGAACAGGTTTGCAATTTGCCGATCATCAGCCCGCATGGCCACACCGATCCGGCCTGGTTTGCCGGCAATGCCGCCTTCGAAAACCCCGCCGCCCTGTTCATCCAGCCCGATCACTATGTCTACCGGATGCTCTACAGCCAGGGCCACAGCCTCGAAAGCCTGGGCATCGAGACACTTGATGGCACGGCTGTCGAGCAGGATCCGCGGCGCATCTGGGACATATTTGCTGCAAATTTTCACCTGTTTCGCGGCACGCCCAGCAAGATGTGGCTGGAATGGGTGTTCACCAAGGTGTTCGGGCTGGATGTGCGGATGGGCAGCGACACGGCGTCACTTTATTACGAAACCATCGATCAGGCGCTGAAACAGCCGGAATTTCGGCCGCGCGCGCTGTTTGAACGCTTCAATATCGAGGTGCTGGCTACCACCGAAAGCCCGCTGGACAGTCTTGAACACCATGCCGCCATCCGCGCGTCGGGCTGGCACGGGCGGGTGATCACCGCGTTCCGCCCCGATCCGGTGCTTGATCCCGAATATGAAGGCTTCGCGGCCAATCTCGATCAGCTGTCGGCATTGACCGGCGAAGACGCGCGCAGCTGGCCGGGCTATCTGGCGGCGCTGCGCCAACGCCGGGCGTTCTTCAAGTCCTTGGGCGCGACTTCCACTGATCATGGCCACCCGACAGCGTTCACCGCCAATTTGCCCGAGGCAGACGCAGCGGCCCTGTTTGCGCGGGTGCAGCGCGGCGATGCCGGCGCCGCCGATGCCGAGCTGTTCCGCGGCCACATGCTCACAAAAATGGCCGCCATGTCGATCGACGACGGGCTGGTGATGCAGCTGCACCCCGGCGCGCTGCGCAATCACAATGCCGGCATCTTTGCCCGGTATGGCCGCGACAAGGGGGCCGATATCCCCACCCGCACCGATTATGTGCGCGCGCTGCGGCCGCTGCTGGATGCGCATGGCAATGATCCGCGCCTCAGCCTGATCCTGTTCACTTTGGATGAAAGCAGTTATGCGCGCGAACTGGCCCCGTTGGCGGGCCATTATCCGGCGCTGAAGCTCGGGCCGGCCTGGTGGTTCCACGACAGCCCGGAAGGCATGCGCCGCTATCGCCAGCAGGTCACCGAAACCGCCGGCTTCTACAACACGGTCGGTTTCAACGACGATACGCGGGCGTTTCTTTCAATCCCGGCCCGGCATGATGTGGCCCGCCGCATGGACTGCGGGTTCCTGGCCGAACTGGTCGCCGATCACCGGCTGGCCATGGACGAAGCCGAGGAACTGGCCGGCGATCTGGCCTATCATCTGGCCAAATCGGCCTACCGGCTGTGATCCGGCCAAGCCGCCGCATGCTACTGGCCGGCGCGCTGGCGGCGGGCTGCACGCCCGATAAGACCGCCGCACGCAGCCTTTCCGCTGCCGACACGCATCCGGCTGATTACCCCACGGTTGCAGCCGTGGCCGCCATGGCGCGCGACGTGGCTGAAGGCACAGGGGGGCGGCTGCACATCCGGCAATTTCCCGGCGGGCAGCTTGGCGAGGAAAAGGACACGCTGGAACTGACCATTTTTGGCGGGATCGACATCAATCGGGTCAACCTCGCGCCGCTGGCCAGCATCGCGCCCGAAGCGCTGGTGCCCACCCTGCCGTTCATGTTCGACAGCGAAGCCCATATGCGCCGGGCCATGGCCGGCCCGCCCGGTGATGCCATTCTGGCGGCGCTGGAACCGCACGGCCTGATCGGGCTTGGCTTTTATGATTCCGGAGCGCGCGGATTTTACACCATGGGCCGGGCCATCCGCCAACCTGCGGACATGGCCGGCCTGAAAATCCGCGTGCAGAGCAGCGATGTGTTCGTGGCAATGGTGGAGGCGCTGGGCGCCGCCGCCACGCCGATCAGCTATGGCGAGGTGTATCAGGCGCTGCTGCAGGGCGTGATCGATGGCGCTGAAAACAACTGGCCATCCTATGAAAGCAGCCGGCATTTCGAAGCGGCTGGCACCTATGCGCCCACCGGCCATGTGATTGCGCCCGAAGTTCTGGTGATGGCGCGGCACCGCTGGAACCGGCTCTCGCCGGCTGATCAAGGCATCTTGCGCGCGGCGGCCCGCCGATCACAGGCCGTGATGCAGAAGCTGTGGGCCGCGCGCGAACAGGCGGCCCGGCAGCGTCTGCTGGCCGCCGGCGTGACCATCACCGACACAGTCGACCGGGCCGCCTTTCGCGCGCGCGTGCTGCCGGTGTGGGACCGTTTCCTGACCACGCCCGCGCTCCGGCAATTGGCCAGCAGCATCAGGGCGATGGCATGAACGGCCCGCGGCCATGGCTGGCGCGGCTGGGCCGGGCGGCAGAGGCGCTTGCAGCGGCTGCGCTGGCGCTGAGCTGCGTGATCATCTTTGTCGCCGTGGTGGCACGCTATGGCTTCGGGCAGGGCTTTGCCTGGTCCGAACAGGGGGCCCTCGTGCTGATGATCTGGTTCATCATGCTGGGCAGTGCTGCCGGGGTGCGCAACGGCCTGCATATCCGCCTGTCGGCGATCGTGGATCGTCTGCCGCCGCGTGCCGGCCGTCTTGCGGCGCTGCTGGCCTGCAGTGCTGTGGCCGGCTTTGGCTTGTTGATGGCCGCAGGCGGCGCTGATCTGGTGGTGCGCACCTGGACACATGCCATGCCCGGCCTGCCGATCGGGCGCGGCGCGGCCTATCTGCCCATCCCGATCGCGGGCCTGATGATCGCGCTTTTCAGTCTTGAACAGCTTTGGGCCGCGTTCAGCACAAAGCCGGACGCCGCGCCATGGCGTTGACCGTTTTGCTGGTATCTCTGCTGCTGCTGCTGCTGATTGGCGTGCCGGTGGCGTTTGCACTTGGGCTGGCGGCAATGGCCTGCCTTGCGGTGATGGACCTGCCGATGATCGTGGCGATGCAGCGGATGGCCGCCAGCATCAACATGTTCGCGCTGATGGCCATCCCCTTCTTCATTCTGGCCGGCGATCTGATGGCACAGGCCGGCATCGCGCGCCGGCTGGTGGCGGTGGCCACGGCGGCGCTCGGCCCGCTGCGCGGCGGGCTGGGCCATGTCAGCATCGGCTCGTCGGTGATGTTCGGCGCGGTTTCAGGCTCTGCCGTGGCGTGCGTGTCGGGGCTGGGCAGCACGCTGATTCCGATGATGCAGGAACAGGGCTATGATGATGATTTTGCCGTCAACGTCACCAGCACTTCGGCTGTGCTGGGCATATTGATCCCGCCATCGCACAACATGATCCTGTATGCCACGGCCGCCGGTGCCGGGGTTTCGGTGGCCGATCTGTTCATGGCCGGCGTGTTGCCGGGCCTGGCGACAGCGGGATTGCTGATGCTCGCCGCCCACATCATCGCCGTGCGCCGGGGCTATGCGGCCGGCGCGTTTCCCGGCGTTGCGGCCCTGCTGCGCGCCGGCATCGCGGCACTGCCCGGCCTGATGACAGCGGTGATCATCTTTGTCGGTGTGCTTGCCGGGGTCTTCACCCCCACCGAAAGTGCTGCCATCGCGGTAATTTACACTTTGCTGGTGGCAGTTCTGGTGTATCGCTCGCTGGATTGGGCCGGCTTTGCGGCAGCACTGCAAAGCGCGGCGCGCACCACCGCCATGGTGATGATGATCATTGCCACCGCCGGCGCGTTCGGCTGGCTGCTGGCCCTCAACGAAGCGCCATCGGCACTGGCGGGGCTACTGGCGCCGCTGGCCGCGCACCCGGTGCTGATGATCCTGTTCATCAATCTGATCCTGCTGCTGCTTGGCACGTTCATGGATATGGCACCGCTGATCATCATCGCCACGCCGATCTTCCTGCCGCTGGCCAGCGCCGCAGGAATTGATCCGGTGCAGTTCGGCATCATCATGATGCTCAATCTGGGCATCGGGCTGGTCACGCCGCCGGTCGGTTCGGTGCTGTTCGTGGGCAGCGCGATCGGGCGGATCACGGTGGAACGCGCGATCGGCGGCATCTGGCCATTCTATCTGGCTCTGCTGGCCGCCTTGATGGTGGTCAGCTTTGTGCCGTCTGTTTCCCTCTGGCTGCCGGCAGTGCTGAAATGAGCATGGAACCCACGCGCCTTGGCCCCGCTGCCGCCCTGCCCGGCGATGCCCGCTGCTTCACGCACGACCCTGCCTCCACCGGCATAGGCATCGTGCATCTGGGTATCGGGGCCTTTCACCGGGCGCATCAAGCCGCCTATACACAGGCGGCGCTGGATGCCGCGGGCGGCAACTGGGGCATCCTGGGCGTATCACTGCGCAGCGCCGGCGTGCGCGATCAACTGGTGCCGCAGCAGGGCCTGTTCACGATTGTTGAACAGTCCGCCGGTGCAGAACATCTGCAGGTCGTCGGGTCCATCGCCGATGTGCTGGTGGCGCCCGAAAATCCGGGCGCGGTGGTTGCGGCCATCGCTGCGCCGGGCAGCCACATCGTGTCGCTCACCATAACCGAAAAAGGCTATTGTCATTTGCCCGCCAGCGGCGTGCTTGATCCGGCGCATCCCGATATCGTGCACGATCTGGCCAATCCGGCGGCACCGCGATCCGCCATCGGCCTGATCGTGGCCGGCCTTGCTGCCCGGCGCACTGCCGGCCACGGCGGCCTGGCGCTGCTGTGCTGCGACAATCTTCCCCACAACGGCCGGCTGCTGGCCAGGCTGGTGAACGATTTCGCCCGCCGCCGCGATCCGGCGCTGGCCGACTGGATCGCGCGACATATCGATTGCCCATCCACCATGGTGGACCGTATCGTGCCCGCCACCACGCCCGATGATATTGCCCGGCTGGCGGCGCGCACCGGCTGGGTTGATGCTGCCATGGTCAAGGCGGAACCGTTCAGCCAGTGGGTGATCGAAGATCGCTTCGCCGGCCCGCGTCCGGCCTGGGAAGCCGGCGGGGCGCAGTTTGTGACCGATGTGGCGCCGTTCGAACTGGCCAAGCTGCGGCTTTTGAATGGCAGCCACAGCAGTATCGCCTGGCTGGGGCAGTTGATGGGGCTTGACCATGTGCACGAAGCCATTGCCCACCCGGACCTGAACTGTTTCATCACCGCGCTGATGGCCGAGGAAATCGCGCCGACCCTGCCCGCGCCGCCGGGCCTTGATCTGGCGTCGTATCAGCGCGCCCTGCTGCAGCGTTTCGCCAATCCTGCGCTGGCCCACCGCACAGCGCAGATTGCCATGGACAGTTCGCAAAAGCTGCCGCAGCGCCTGCTGGGCACGGTGCGCGACCGGCTGGCTGCCGGGCAGCCGATCGCGCGGCTGGCGCTGGCGGTGGCGGCGTTCATGCGCCATGCCGTGGGGCGCAGCGACAGCGGGCAGCCACTGGCGGTGAACGATCCGCTGTCCGGGGCGCTGGCTGCTGCGGCCAATGCCGGTTCGGCCACCGACATGCACGCCGCATTTCTGGCGCTGGACAGCGTGTTCGGCCCCGATCTGCCCCGGCACGATGGCTTTCGCGATGCCACCCGCGCGGCCTTTGCAGCGCTGTTGAACACAGGTGCCGCCGCCACGCTGGAGGCCATGGCATGAGCCGGCAAGACGCGATCAAGGTGCACCCGCGTGATACGGTGGGCGTGGCACTGGTGCCGCTGCCCGCCGGGACAGCCGTGATGGGCATCGTGCTGACCGGCGACATCCCGGCCGGGCACAAGTTCGCTCTGGCAGCCGTCGCCGCCGGCCAATCGGTGATCAAGCTGGGCGAACATATTGGCGTTGCCAGCCGGGCAATCGCGCCCGGCGAGCATGTCCACAGCCACAATCTGGCCTTCGTGCCGCAGCCGGCCGGCGCCATCGCGGGCAGTGCGGTGCGGCCCGTCGTGCCGGCTGCGGCGCGCGGCTTTCTGGGCTATGTCCGCGCCGATGGCCGGGTCGGCACCCGCAACTATGTTGCCATCGGCACATCGGTAAACTGTTCGGCCACAGCGGCTCGGCGAATCGCGGCGCATTTCACGCCGGAACGGCTGGCCGCCTGGCCCCATGTCGACGGGGTTGCGGCCTTCACCCACAACAGTGGCTGCGGGATGGCGCACAGCGGCGATGGCATTG
>DAITMD010000053.1:0-10431 GCA_036835345.1 Sandarakinorhabdus sp.
TTCCAGCCCATCCACATTTATCCGCTATATGAAAATGCCACGGTCGCGGCATGGGGGCTGACTCCGGCGGAGGCGCTGGCGGAAAGCGGCGCCGCCTATGAACGGATCAGCGCGGCCGCCGCCGCCAACCCCAATGCCTGGGGCCGCACGGCCTACCGCGCCGGGGAGATCACCAGCGTCACCGACGACAACCGCATGATCTGCTGGCCCTATACCAAGCGCATGGTGGCCAACAACAATGTCAATGCCGCCGCCGCCGTGCTGATGACCACACTGGCCGCCGCCCGCGCCGCCGGCATCCCCGAAGATCGCATCATCCATATCCATGGCGGCGCCAGCGCGGCCGAGCCGGTGGACTATCTGAAGCGCGATCAATTTGTGCATTCGGTGGCGCAGGATGCCGTGCTGGGCCAGGCGATGCGGATCGCACCAAAAGGCTTTGACCGGGTGGAATTGTACAGTTGTTTCCCCACCGTGCCCAAGATGGCGCGCCGCACGCTGGGGCTGGATGCCGATGCGCCGCTCAGCGTGACGGGCGGCCTGTCGTTCGCCGGGGCCGGCCTCAATTGCTACATGCTGCATAGCGCCTGCGCGATGGTGCACAGCCTGCGGGCGCAGCCGGCCGATCAGGCGCTGCTCTATGGTCAGGGCGGCTATGTGACCAAACATCACGCGCTGGTGATCGGCAACCGCCCGGCCGAAGCGGCATGGCTGATGCTGAACCGCGACGTGCAGGACGCTGCCGAAGCAGCGCGGGGCGACGTGCCGCGATACGACGGCGCCTACGAAGGCCCGGCGCGCGTGGAAAGCTTCAGCATCGTGTTCGGCCGCGACGGCCAGCCCAGCCACGGCAGCGTAGTGGGCCGAGGTGGGCAGGGCGACCGCGTGTTCGGCAAGCTGGACATGGCCGACGGCGCCGCCCTGTCCGGTTTCCTCAGCCTTGATGCCAGCCCGATCGGGCAGCCTGGCCGCGTGCGCGTGGGGGATGACGGCCTGCAGGCCTGGACGTCCGAATAGCACTCACCCGCTGCGGCTGCTGATAATTTCCTGTTATATTTCCGTCATTTACCCCGTTGACGGCGGCGGCTTTGCCGGCAAATCCTCGCCCTGTCAACTTGGCGGAGGGCTCATGACGGATCTGGAACGGCAATTGCGCGGCTACAGCATCGCCACGGTGGACATCGCCTATTGGCGGCCGGACCATCCCACGCTGCTGCAACAGTTCAGCTGGCAGCTTTATGATCTGGCGCCGCAGTTTCCGGAGGTGAGGCGCTTCCTCGATCACTGGCGGCGGGAGATCGAAGCGACCATTCATTCGATCCGGGTGGCCCACAATGGCCTGATCGGCCCCAGCCAGTGGCGCGGCGTGGACGAGGTGCTGCGGATCAACTGAGCCGATCAGCCAAGGCGGTCGAGCGCGTGATAGAGCAGCACGCCGGCGCACACTGCCACGTTCAGGCTGTCGGCGCGGCCCAGCATCGGCAGCTTGACCAGCGCATCGCACTGGGCGGCATAATCATCCGGCAGGCCGGCCTGTTCGTTGCCCATCAGCAGGAAACACGGCGCTGCATATTCCAGCGCGCGGTAATCCACCGTCTCGCCGGTCAGCGCCGCGCCGACAAGCTGCCCGGAACCGGTGCGCAGCCAGGCCATGAAATCCGGCCCGGAGGCGCGCGCCACCTGCCGGCTGAACAGCGCGCCCATGCTGGCCCGCACCGCCTCCACGCTGAACGGATCGCAGCTTTGATCGAGCAGGATGACGCCGCCCGCCCCGGTGGCATCGCAGGTGCGCAGCATGGTGCCGAAATTGCCCGGATCGCGCAGATTTTCCGCCACCAGCCACAGCTTTGCCGAATTGCGATCAATCCGGGTCAGCGCCGTATCGGGGATGGGATAGGCCGCCGCCACCCCCTGCGCATTGTCCTTGCCGGTCAGGCGCTGCATCAGATCGGGCGTGGTGCGCAAGATGGTGCCGCGCGCCGCTGCCGTGGCCTCGATCAGCGCGCCGGTGAGCGGATGGCGCTCGGTTTCGGGGGTGAACACCAGCGTGACCGGCACGTGGCCGGCCGCCAGCGCTTCGGTGCACACGCGCAGCCCTTCGGCCAGAAACTGCCCGGCCTCGCGGCGGGCGCGCTTTTCCGACAGCGATTTCATCGCTTTGAGCACCGGGTTGGCCGGTGAGGTGACATCGGTAATGCGGATCATCAAAGCGCCTGGATATTGTAATTGTGCCAGAGCAGGATCGACAGCGCGCCGCGGTGCGGACGCATCGGTTCGGCCATGATGCGCGCCTGCTTCTCGGTCGGCCGCGCCTCGCTGCCCAGCAGCCGGCCCAATTGCACCTGCAGGGCCAGATCACCGGCCGGAAACACGTCGGGTCGGCCTTCGGCGAACAACAGGTAAATCTCTGCCGACCAGCGGCCGATGCCCCTGATTGACGACAGCAGGGTGATGGCATCCTCGTCATCTGCCGGCAGCGCGGCGAAATCCACCCGGCCGCTGCTCACCGTTGCGGCCAGCGCCTGCACATAGGACGCCTTCTGCCCCGAAAGCCCGGCGCCGCGCAGCGCATCGAACGGCGTGGCGGCCACTCGGGCCAGATCGTCCATATCGCCGCCGCACGCCGCTTCCAGCCTGTTCCAGATGCTGGCGGCGGCCTTGGTGCTCACCTGCTGCGCCACGATGGCGCGCATCATGGTGCTGCACCCGCGCGGCCGCAAGCGCGGTTCGGGATGGCCGTGCGCCGCCAGCGCGGCGGCCACGGCGGTGTGATCGGCAGCCAGTGCCGACAGGCTATGTTCAAGTTGTGCGGCGGAAAGTCCCATGCGCCGCAGCCTAGCGGGGAGACGGCCAAGAGGCCAGTTCTGCCGGTGATGCCGTCTGAAAGCCGCTGTCTGGCCTTTCCGGCCCAGATCGCTATGCTGCTGCAAATGGTTGAACCGCAGCTGCGCCTGGGCTTTTTCCACGACAAGAACCGCGCCTTCTGGATCCTGCAGGGCGGCGGCTGGCTGGCCTATTTCCTGCTCCGCGCGCTGTCGGGCCTGGCCAATTCGATGGGCCTCAGTTTCGTGCTGCCGGCCATCATCGTCACCGCCACCGGATTTTCGATCACCCTGCTGCTGGCGGCGGCCTATCGCCGGCTGATCGCCATGAAACCCATCTGGACCTGGGCGATCACCGCCCTGCTGCTGGTCGCGGCCGCCGCGCTGTTTTCGGTGCTGGAAGTCTGGGCGCACGCCACCTTCTATCAACCCGGCTGGCAGCCCAAGGGCATCGAGTTTCTGGGCGCGATCCTGCTCGATTTCTCGGTGCTGGGCGCGTGGACGGGACTGTATTTCGGCATCAACTATTATCTGCTGCTTGCCGACCAATCGGAACGCATGCTCAACATGGCGGCACAGGCCAACAGCGCGCAGCTGGCGATGCTGCGCTATCAATTGAACCCGCATTTCCTGTTCAACACGCTGAACAGCATCTCCACGCTGGTGCTGCTGAAGCAGACCGAGCGGGCCAATGCCATGCTGTCCCGGCTGGCCAGCTTCCTGCGCTACAGCCTGGTGGGCGAACGCGAGGGGCTGGCGACGGTGGCGCAGGAGGCCGAGGCGCTGAAGCTGTATCTGGATATCGAGCGCACCCGCTTCGAGACGCGGCTGCGCACCCGCTTCGACATCGCGCCCGATGTGATGGAGGCGCGGCTGCCCAGCCTGCTGCTGCAACCGATCATCGAAAACGCCATCAAATATGCGGTGACACCTTCGGAGGACGGCGCCGACATCTTGATCGACGCGCGGCGCATGGGGGATCGGCTGGTGATCACCATCGCCGATACCGGGCCGGGGCTGGGCGCGGTTCCCGATGCCGCCGGCACCGGCGTTGGGCTGGCCAATATCCGCGACCGGCTGGCGCAGAGCTATGGCACCGATCACCGCTTTGAACTGGCCGACAACGAACCGAGCGGCCTGATCGTGCTGATCGACGTGCCGTATCAGACCGACAATCCCGCACAGCCCGTCGCAAATCCGGTTGCCGCCCCGGTGCTGGCCACCCAGGTCTGATCGATGACCATCCGAACCATCATCGTCGACGACGAACCTTTGGCCATCCAGGGGCTGGAACTGCGCCTGGCCGCGTTCGAGGATATCGAGATCATCGAACGCTGCGCCAACGGCCGCGAGGCGATCCGCGCCGTTCGCACCCACAAGCCCGATCTGGTGTTCCTGGATATACAGATGCCGGGCTTCGATGGCTTCTCGGTGGTGTCCGGCCTGTCAGACATTGATCCGCCGCTGTTCGTGTTTGTCACCGCCTTCATGCAGCATGCGCTGAAAGCCTTTGAAGCGCAGGCAGTGGATTATCTGCTGAAGCCCGTCGAGGAGGAGCGGCTGGCCGCCACCATCGAACGGGTGCGCCAGCGCCTGGCCGAGAGACAGGGCGCCCAGGGTGCCGAACGTTTGAAGGAAATATTGTCGGAGGTCGCGCCCGAAGCCCTGCCGGACGATCTGGGCGACACACCGCAATCCAGCCGGTTTGAAAAGGTGATCAACATCAAGGATCGCGGCCAGATTTTCCGGGTGGAGGTGAGCGACATCGAGCGCATCGATGCCGCCGGCGACTATATGTGCATCTACACCGCCGATCAGACGCTGGTGCTGCGCGAGACGATGAAGGATCTGGAAAAGCGGCTCGATCCCAAGAAATTTCAGCGCATTCACCGCTCGACGATCGTCAATCTGGACAATATCAAGAGCGTGAAGCCGCACACCAACGGCGAATGTTTCCTGGTGCTGGGCAGCGGCACACAGGTTAAGGTATCGCGCAGTTATCGCGACGTGGTTGCGCGGTTTCTGTAGGCAAGGCAGTTTCTTTTCCGGGGGACAATCGATGAAACATGTTTTGGGCGTAACTACGGCGCTGTTGCTGGCGGCCTGCGGCGGCGGCAAGGAACAGGGCGTCACCCACACCGTGGACGATGGTGAAGGCAACAGCGCCACTATCCGTTTCGGCGGCGATGAAGACGGCATTGCCGCGCCCGAGAATCTGCCGGCCTTTGCACCGGTCTATCCCGGTGCCGTCATCCAGAGCGCGATGACCGGCAACGAAGGGGAGGCCAAGGGCATGGTCACCTTCCTCACCAACGCGAAAATGGCCGAGGTGCTGGCGTTCTACAAGGACAAGGGCAAGGCCGCCGGGCTGGGCGTGAAGGCCGAAGTGGCGATGGGCGCCGGGCGCATGCTGGCCATGGGCGCCGATGGCAACAGGGACGCCTTGCAGATCACCGCCACGCCCAGCGATGAAGGCCGGGTGATGGTGGCAGTGGTGTACGACGGCGGCAAGGCAAGCTGATCCGGCCAGTCAGGCGAACCCCTGCCGGCCCAGCCAGTCGGTCACGATACCCGCAGCCTGCTTCAGATGCTCAGGCTGAAAGGCGTAATAATGGGTGGCGCCGTGGACCAGCTGCAGCTCGCGCGTAGGCGCATTCACCACGCAGCGGAACAGGCGGTTGGTGTGGCTGGGCGTGCAGGCATCATCGGCCGTGTTGCCCACCACCAGCACCGGCACCTTGATGCGATGCCCGGCCTTGAGCGAACAGGCATGGCTGAGCAGGCTCCATTGTGACAGCCACGAGCGCAGCGTGGTGAAGCGCGCCAGCCCGCCCGGACTGTCGTTGATCAGCCTGGGATCGCCCAGATAGCAGCGGCCGGGCTGGCGATCATTGGCATCCACCGCCGGATCCAGCCAGCACGGCGCCGCCATGGTGCCATGCACGATGAAGGCGCGTTCGGCATGCGGCCCCTCGCGCGCCTTCAGTTCCGCCAGCGTCGCCTGTGCCCAGGCCGTGATCCGGTTCGATCGCGCCACCTGCCGCGCGGCATATTCGGCAAGGAAATCGGGCGAGTAAGGCGGCTGCGGACAGGCGGGATCATAGAGATTCCACTTCGGATCGCGCACCGGGCCGGCCTCGTCGATGACCGAAGCGTCCAGCCATTCGGTCAACGTCTGACTGCGCGACACGTGCGCGGCCAGCAGCATGATGCCGTCCACCGGCGGCAGTTTCGCTTCGGCCATGGCGAACGGATCGCCTGCCGGAGTGTGCGTCACCTGCGCGCCGGCAGCTTCTGCCTGATAAAATAGCGCCAGGCTGCCGCCGCCCGACCAGCCGGCCAGCACCACCCTGGCATAGCCCAGCACATCGCGGCAGTGCGCCACCCAGCGGCCCAGATCGACCGCCACCTTCTCCATGATCAGCGCGCTGTCATTGTTCGGGTAGCGCGACACCGCGGTGAGCACATGGACGCCGGCTTCGGCGAGAGCGCCGGGCAGCGGCAGATAATGCATGATCCCCATCGGGTGCATGAAGACGACGATGGTGTCCGATGGCGTGTCCGGCCGCAGATGGTGCGCCTGCAGCGCCACCACGCCATCGATGCCGCCATAGGTATCGCGCAGGCCCACGGCTTCGCGAAACGCGATCAGCAGGGGCAGGCGCGCATGGCTCATGCGGCGGCTGTCGCCTTGCGCGCGCTCCATGCCCTGATCACCTCATGCGCAGTTTTCGCATCTTCGGCCAGGATCGCATCATGCGCCGCCACCCGCGTGGTGATTTCCAATGGGAGTCCGTTGGGATCGGAAAAATAGACCGATTTCACAAAGCCATGATCGATCGGGCCAAAGCACGGCACGCCCGCCGCGTTCAACTTGCCCTGCCACGCCATCAGCATCGCTTCGTCATCCGCCTCGAAGGCGACATGCCGGTCAAAGCCGTGCACCAGCGTGAAATCGCCGTCTTTGGCGCTGCCCGGCGCATCGAAGAAGGCGATGAAATTGCCATCGGGCAGCCGGAAGAACAGGTGCACGAACGGGTTGGGCCGGCCGGAACCCGGCTCCTTCTCCTCCTGCACCACGGCTGCCAGCGGCAGGCCCAGCACATCTTCGTAAAAGGCCCGCGTTTCCTCGGCATCGCGGCAGCGATAGGCGCTGTGGTGAATGCCCTTCAGTGCGCTGGTCATGGCGTTGTTCCTCCCGTTGGCACGGTGGCACGAACCGCCCGGTTCCGCCAAGCCCGCGCTTTATGTGGCCTCACTCAATCCGGGCAGTGCATGGGCCGGATTTCGATAACGCTTGGCCCCGGCATCGGGTTCGGGCAGCGTTTCACCCACGCTGTCGCTTCGTCCATGTCCTTCACCTTCCAGATCCAGAACCCGGCCACCAGCTCCTCCGGGTTCGCAAACGGCCCCTCGTGAACCGTGCGGCCCGTGCCATCAAAGGCCACGCGCCGGGCCCTGGAGGTCGGCTCCAGCCCGTCTGCCATCACCAATATGCCGGCGGCGCGCAGTTCATCGTTGAACCGCCCCATCGCCGCCATCATCTGTCCGGCCCACGGCTCCGGCATATGGCCGGCTTCACTGTCCGCGGTGGCCTTCACCAGCACCATCACCTGCATCGTCCTGCCCTCCCCAAGGCGCTGGATGATGCCACAGCTTCAGGCCGGTTTCACTGCGCTGAGGAAATAATTCACCGATGTGTCGCTGCTGATGTGAAAGCCCTTGCCCGGCCGCCACGACAGGCCGGCCGGTTCCGCCGGCGCCAGCCCGGCATGGCGCAGCGCCTCGGCCAGTTCGGCCGGCGTGAAGAAGCGGTTCCAGTCATGCGCGCCCTTGGGGATGCTGCGGGTGAGATATTCCGCCCCGGCAATCACCACGGCCCAGCTTTGCGGCGTGCGGTTGGGCGTGGAGATGATGGCCAGCCCTCCCGGCCTGAGCAGGCCGGCCAGCGCGGCGAAAAAGGCATCGCGCCCCGCCACATGCTCCACCACCTCCAGGCAGGTGATGAGATCAAATTGCGCGCCGGTGGCGGCCAGTTCCTCCACCGCCACGCAAGCGTAATCGATGGTCAACCCGCCCGCTTCGGCATGGGCGCGCGCTGCCGCGATATTTTCCGGCGCCGCATCGATGGCCGTCACGGCAGCGCCCATGCGGGCCAGCGGCTCTGCCATCAGGCCGGCGCCGCAGCCGATATCCAGCGCCGACAGCCCGGCCAGCACGCGGCGGCTTTTGGGATCGAGGCCGAAATGCGCCACCGCTGCCGCGCGGATATGGGCGGTGCGCACCGGGGTGATGCGGTGCAGCATCGCCGATGTGCCCTTGGGGTTCCACCAGTCGCCGGCCAGCGCACCGAAAAACGCGGCTTCTTCGGGATTGATGCTGGCAGCAGTGGACATTTCTTTGCACCTTGAAAGCGGGGCCTTGCTTGCCAATGCGCCCGGCCATTCCTATCAGGCAAGGCGAATATTGGCGCAGCATCTGAAGGAACCGGCCACTCATGGCCCGCATCGTGATGAAATTCGGCGGCACCTCCATGGCGGGGACGGAGCGTATTCGCGCCGTTGCCGCGCGGGTGAAACGCGCGGTGGACGCCGGCGATGAAGTGGCCGTGGTGGTTTCGGCGATGGCCGGCGAGACCGACCGGCTGGTGAGCTTTTGCCGCGAGGCCAGCCCTCTGGCCGATCCGGCGGAATATGATGTGGTGGTGGCGGCCGGCGAACAGATCACGTCGGGCCTGCTGGCCATCGCGCTGCAGGCCATCGGCGTGAAGGCGCGCAGCTGGCTGGGCTGGCAATTGCCGATCAGCACCAGCCCGGCGCACAGCGTGGCCCGTATCGAGGATATCGGCACCGATGACATCCTCGCCAGCATGGCCAGCGGCCAGGTGGCGGTGGTGCCCGGCTTTCAGGGACTTACCGGCGATGGCCGGCTGACGACGCTGGGCCGCGGCGGCAGCGACACATCGGCTGTGGCACTGGCAGCCGCGCTGAAGGCCGACCGCTGTGATATCTACACCGATGTTGACGGCGTTTACACCACCGATCCGCGCATCGTGCCGCGCGCCCGCAAGCTGGACCGCATCACCTATGAAGAGATGCTGGAACTGGCCAGCGTGGGTGCCAAGGTGTTGCAGACCCGGTCTGTGGAACTGGCCATGACGGAAAAGGTGTTGGTGCAGGTGCTGTCGAGCTTTTCCGACGAGCCCGGCACGCTGGTGGTGGATGAGGACGAGGATATGGAACGCTTGACTGTAGCCGGCGTGGTGGCCGACCGGAATGAAGCCAAGGTGACGCTGGTGCGCGTTCCCGATCAGCCGGGCGTGGTGGCCGGCATTTTCGGGCCGCTGGCCGATGCCAATATCAATGTCGACATGATCGTGCAGAATATCGCCAAGGATGAAGGCACCACCGATGTCACCTTCACCGTGCCGCGCGCGCAATTGCCGGCCAGCCTTGATGTGCTGGAAAAGGCGCGTGACGCCATCGGCTATGCTGCGCTGATTTCGGATGATGAGGTGGCGAAAATCTCGGTGGTAGGGGTCGGCATGAAAAGCCATGCAGGTGTGGCCGCCACCATGTTCCGCGCGCTGGCCAGCCGCGGCATCAACATTCAGGCCATCACCACATCGGAAATCAAGGTGAGCGTGCTGATCCCGCAGGATTATGTCGAACTGGCCGTGCGCGTGCTGCACACCGCCTATGGCCTTGACGGACCGGTGGGCGCAGAGGCCGAAGCATGACCGGCACCCCGCATCTTGATGCCGCATCCGCGGCGGGACGCGCCTTTCTGGGCACCCGCCACGCCATCATGGCCGGCGCCATGACCTGGGTGTCTGAGCGCAATCTGGTATCGGCCATCAGCAACGCCGGCGGCTTTGGCGTGATCGCCTGCGGTTCGATGCCGCCGGCGCTGCTGGAGGCCGAAATCGCCGCCACCCGCGCCCTGACCGACAAGCCGTTCGGGGTCAATCTGATCACCCTGCACCCTCAGCTGGACGAACTGATCCAGGTGTGCGCGCGGCAAGGGGTGAGCCATGTCGTGCTGGCCGGCGGGCTGCCGTCTGGTGCGGCGATTGCGGCCATCAAGGGCTTTGGCGCGAAATTGATGTGCTTTGCGCCCACGGCGGCGCTGGCGAAGAAGCTGGTGCGATCGGGCGTGGACGCGATCATCATCGAAGGCTCGGAAGCCGGCGGCCATATCGGCCCCGTCAGCCTGACCGTGCTGGCGCAGGAGATTTTGCCGGCGGTCACCGATGTGCCGCTGTTCGTGGCCGGCGGTATCGGGCGCGGCAACGCCATTGCCGCCTATCTGGAAATGGGCGCAGCGGGCGTGCAGCTGGGCACGCGTTTCGCGGCGGCGGCGGAAAGCGTGGCGCATGAAAAGTTCAAGGCGGCGTTCGTGCGCGCGTCGGCCCGCGATGCGCTGTCCAGCGTGCAGATCGATCCGCGCCTGCCGGTGATCCCGGTGCGCGCCCTCAAAAACGCCGGCAGCGAGGCGTTCAACGACCGGCAGCGCGAAGTGGCCGCAGCGGTGGATCGCGGCGAGATGGACCTTGCCGCCGGGCAACTGGCCATCGAACATTATTGGGCCGGCGCGCTCAGGCGTGCCG
>DAITMD010000054.1:0-10311 GCA_036835345.1 Sandarakinorhabdus sp.
GCAAGGGCCTGCCGTTCGCCGGCCACAAGGACAATCACGCCGGCCTGATGACCCCGACCCAGATTGCCGCCCTGCGCGGCAGCCTGAACATTGCGGCCGGGCAGGAATGGGAAAAATGGGCCGGGCTGGGCGACAATCAGGCCGCCGCACTGGCAGCGTTCGTTGCTGCCAGCCCCGCCGCCACCCTGCCGCGCGACCGCGACTTTGCCGCCGTGCCGGTGCCGGCGATCGCCGCGCCGGCCGGCGATGAGCAATCCACCCAGGGCGCGTTCGGGCGCATCCTGTTCGATCTGGCCAAGTCGGGCGCGCCGCTGGCCGATCATGTGCTCACCACCTCGCCCGATGTCACCGTCTCAACCGGGCTTGGCCCGTGGGTGAATGCGCGCGGCCTGTTCCGGCGGCAGGCGATGCCCGATGTGTTTCGCGACGCGAAAATCCCGTCGCCGCAAAAATGGCAGGGGCAGGCGCAGGGCCAGCATGTCGAACTGGGCATTGCCGAACATAATCTGTTCCTGATGCTGGCGGCGGCCGGGCTGTCGGCGCCGCTGTTCGGCACACGGCTGATCCCGATCGGCACCGTCTATGATCCGTTCATCGCGCGCGGCCTCGATGCGCTGAATTACGGCTGTTACCAGGATGCGCGTTTCATCCTGGTCGCCACGCCGTCGGGCCTGTCGCTGGGGCCAGAGGGCGGCGCGCACCAATCGATCAACCCGCCATTGATTGCCATGGGGCAACCGGGGCTGGTGCATTATGAACCGGCCTTTGCTGATGAACTGGCGCTGCTGATGCACCACGCGCTGGGCCATGTGCAGGCGGCCGACGGGGAAAGCGTCTATCTGCGCCTGTCCACCCGCAGCTTCGCGCAGCCAGAGCGGGCCGGCACGGACTGGCAGGCCGGCTGCATCGCCGGCGCATACTGGCTGCACCCGCCTGCTGCCGGCAGTGAAGCCGCCATCATCGCCATGGGGGCGCTGCTGCCCGAAGCGCAGGCGGCATGGGGGGCCTTGCAAGATGAAATCCCCGGCCTTGGCCTGATGGTCGTCACCAGCCCCGATCTGCTGCATCGCGGCTGGCGGGTCGGGAACAGCCACATCGGCGCGCTGCTCAGCCCGCTGCGCCCCGGAGCACGGCTGGTGACGCTGTGCGATGCCGCGCCCGCCAGCCTGTCGTGGATTGGCGGTGTGCTGGGCCACCGGGTGGTGCCGCTGGGTGTCGACCGTTTTGGCCAGACCGGCGATCTGCCCGATCTGTTCCGCCGTTATGGGCTGGACAGCGAAGCCGTGATCAGCGCGATGGCGCAGGCGCTGACGGGCTGACCGGCCCGGACGCTTCCAGCCCCAGCAGATGATCCAGCGACCACGCCCCCGGTCCGCGCGCGATGATCGGCAGCAGGGCGGCGGTCCAGATCAGGTGCGTTGGCCAGGCATCGGGATAGACCAGCAGCTGGATGGTCGCCGTCATGCCCAGCAGGCCCAGCGCGCCGGCGCGGGTGAACAGGCCCACCACCAGCAGGATCGGCAGCCCATGTTCGGCATAGGTGGCGGCATGGGCGGCAATGTCGGGCGGCACCAGCGGCAGCGCATATTCATATTCGAACAGCGTGTAGGTGCTGTCCTTGATGGTCAGCAGGCCGTCCACCTTGGTGCGGCCCGAAAGGAAAAACACCGCGCCGATGCCGATCCGGCAGATCAGCAGCCACAGCGCGTCCGGGATGCGGCCGAGCAGGCGGGCAAGGGCGGCATAATGGGTCATGCAATGTCTCCAGTTGCAGCAATCAGCGCCCCGGCACTGGCCAGGGCGGGCAGGTGGGCAAGATCGGCTTCGGCAAGCCGGTTCAGCGGCGTGCGCTGCCTCAGGGCGGTCAGCAGCGCACCGGCTGCGGAAGGAAGGGCGGTCACGGCAACATGGCCATGCTGGCGGGTGATCAGCGCCAGTTCGCCGCCGCCGAATTCATCGGGCAAGGCAGCGCCCGGTTGATGCGCCTGCCACAGGCTGGCCACCGGATGCGGGCTGGCCAGCCACCGCGTTGCCGGTGCCAGCGGCCATGGCCGGTCTGCCCGCAGCCGGCGTGGGCGGACCGGCGCATCGGCGGCAAACAGCGCCCCTATCACCCGCCATTCCAGCCGCGCCACATCGGCCAGCCATGGCCATGCGTGCAGTTCCGGCGCGCGCGCAATGGTGGCCGGCAGCGCGCGGCCATAAAGGCACAGGCGCGGATCGGCCGGCGGCATCATGCCGGCATGGCGAACCGCCAGCGACCGAAAGCCTGCATCGCCCAGCATGGCGCGCACCACCGGGAAATTGCTTTCCAGCGCCGCCACCGCCGCCATGCGTGCGTTGTTGCCATGTACGGCCAGCGCCGATCGCAGTGCCGCATTGCCTTTGGCTGGCGCGCCGTTCAACCAGCGGCTCATTTCGGCTTCCCACCGGGCCGGTTCAGCCAGCATTGCCAGCCCCGACCAACAGGCCCTGCGCCGTGGCCGCTTCGACCAGCAGCGCGGCAAGCGACGGCAGATCGGCGTCGCGCTCCACCAGGATCGGGCGCGGCCCGGTACGGGCCAGCAGCCGCGCCGCCAACTGCCAGACGGCGGGCGCAACGGGCGCATCATGGCTGTCGATCAGCAGCGGCCCGCCGGCATCGCTGCGGTGGCCGGCCACATGAATTTCGCCCACCGCCGCTGCCGGGATCTGATCGACCAGCTGCCCGGCATCCAGCCCCAGATTGGCCGCCGACACATGGATATTGTTCACATCCACCAGCAGGTCGCAGCCGGTGGCCGCTGCCAGTTCGGCCAGAAATTCCGCCTCGGTCAGCGCGTGGCCGCCAGTATCGGCATAGTGCGAGGGATTTTCGATCAGCAGGCGGCGGCCCAGCCACTGCTGGGCGTGATCGACGTTGCGGATGGTGAGCGCCAGCGCGGCGCGGCTGCGCGGGAAGGGCAGGAAATCCGGCACATGCCAACGTCCCACCCGCTGCCACGCCAGATGATCGGAAACCAGCACCGGCTGCACCAGATCGCACAGGCGGCGCAGGCGTTTCAGGTGCGCGGGCGGTGCCATGCGTGTGCCGGCCAGCGCCAGCCCGACGCCGTGCAATGCCACGGGAAATTCGGCCGCCACGGCCAGCAGTGCCGCCAGCCGCGGGCCGCCGGACACCATGAAATTTTCGGCATGAACTTCAAACCACAGGCCCGGCGGCAGCGGCGGCGCGGCGCCGGCGGCGATCTGCGCCAGATGCGGCAGGCGCAGGCCAATGCCTGCGCCCATCCGCACCAGTGGCCGATCGCAAATCGTGCCGTGCACCGGCCTCAGGCCGGGGTCAGCGTGCCGGTGCCCTTCGGCGTCTTGATCTTGGTGCAGGTGCCGGCCGGCACCAGCTTCCAGGCGTTCTTCTGATAGTCGGTGGTCGATGTTCCGGCGCAGCTGGTGCCGGCCCCGGCGGCGCAATCATTCTGCCCGGCCTTGGATACGCCATAGCATTTTTCCATCTTGGGCTTGTCGGCAGCGGTGGCGGCGCTGGCGGCGAGAGCCGCGCTCAGTGCGGCGGCAATGATCAGGTTGCGGTTGGCGTGCATAAGATCGTCTCCTGTGTCCGCCGTCCCTTCGCTGGCATGGCGTGGCCGTCCGTCTGTTGGGGGATCGACGGCGGCCACGCCGGCACCAGCGGGGAGGCGGTAGGAAACGCCGGCACCATGTGGTCTATTCGCCGCCGCTGCCGCTGCGGTTACAGCGCGCTGGCTTGTAACCGCCACTCCTGCCCGAGCGGACGTAGCCGTACCGCAGCCACATGGCGGCGGCACCGGGCGCACATTGGCGTGCGCCAAGCCATGGAGAAGATCATGCTTGCCACCCGTCTTGCCTTTGCGTCCGCCGCCGCCGCCGTGGCGCTCAGCGGCGGCATCGCCGTCCAGGCCCAGGAAAAGGCCGCCGATACCAAGCTTGTGCATTGCTATGGCATCAACAGCTGCAAGGGCACATCGGATTGTGCCACTGCCAAGAGCGCCTGCAAGGGCCAGAACAGCTGCAAGGGCACCGGCTTCAAGGCGCTCACCGGCAAGGCCTGCAAGGCCGCCGGCGGCAGCCTGACCGAGAAGTGATGCACTGGCGGGGCCGGCGCACGGTCGGCTCCGCCCTCTCCCCTCCTTCGGGACAAGAGCTGATGATCCCGCCTGTTATCCCGCCGCTGTCCCGCAGCCTTTATGGTCTGGGTCTCAGGCGGCCGCATCACGCGGAATTTCTGGCGGGCGGCGTCGCGGTCGATTTCGTCGAGGTGATTTCCGAAAATTTCATGGTCGATGGCGGGCGCCCGGCGCAGGTGCTGGCCCGCGTGCGGTGCCACCATGATGTGGTGCTGCACGGGGTGTCGATGTCGCTGGGCACAGCCACCGGGCTGGATGCCGATTATCTGCGCCGCCTGAAACTTCTGGCCGATTCGGTCGAACCGCTGTGGATTTCCGATCATCTCGCATGGACCGGCATCGACGGCGTCAACAGCCATGATCTGCTGCCGATCCCGCACACGGCCGAAGCGCTGGACATCGTGTGTGCCAATGTTGGCCGCGCGCAGGATGTGCTGGGCCGGCCGCTGCTGGTGGAAAATCCGTCCACCTATCTCGATTTTCGCGCCAGCGAGATGCCGGAATGGGAATTTCTGACCCTTCTGGTGCAGCGCACCGGCTGCGGCCTGCTGCTGGATGTCAACAATATCCATGTTTCCGCCCACAATCACGGCCTTGATCCGCTGGGCTGGCTGGACGGAATCCCCTGGGCGTCGGTAAGGCAACTGCATCTGGCCGGGCCCAGTGCCGGCAATGATGGCCTGCTGATCGATACGCACGACACGCCGGTGCCGGATGCGGTATGGCAGCTGTATGAACAGGTGCGCCGCCGCGCCGGCCCGGTGGCGGTGATGATCGAGCGTGATGACGACATCCCGCCGCTTGCCGATCTGCTGGCCGAACTTGATCGCGCCCGCCGGCCCGAACCGGCGCGGCTGCCGGTGGCACAATGATGCTGGCCGAACTGCAGCGCGCCTTTCAGGCCGGTCTGATTGCCGGCGATCTGTCGGCGCTTGCCGGCTGTGTGGTCCGCCCGGCGGGCCTTGGCGTGCACACCCACACGGCGCGCGCCGTGCTGCTGGAAGGGCTGGCCGACAATTTTGCCAAGACGCTGCACTGGCTGGGCGGCGATGCCTTCACCGATGTGGCACTGGATTATGCCGCGATCAGCCCGTCAAGCGGCTGGACGCTGGCCGATTATGGCGATGATTTTGCCGATTATCTGCGCCGCCGCCTGCCGGGCGATCCCGAAGTGGCCGAACTGGCGGCGCTGGATTGGGCGCTGCGCGGGGCGTTTGCTGCCGCCGATCCGGTGCCCGGCCGCTGGGCGGAGCAGCCGGGGCTCGACTGGGAGGGGCTGCGTCTGAAGCTGTCGCCTGGCGCGGCGCTGCTGGCCTTTGCCACCAATGCCGATGCCATCTGGGCAGCCATCCCGGCGGCGCCCATTCAGCCGGCGGCTGCGCCCGGCGTGGTGCTGGTATGGCGCGACGGGCTGGAGCCGCGATTTCGCCGGCTGCCCGATGGCGAGGCCGAACTGCTGACGGCGCTGGCCGCCGGGCAGCGGTTCGGGCCGGCCTGTGCGGCCAGCGAGGCGACCATCATCGCCATCGGCGATTGGCTGCGCGATTGGCTCAGGGCTGGCCAGCTGGTGCCGCGCGGCGCGTCTGCCGGGTTGCCAGCATGATCCAGATCGTCAGGTTCATCAGGGCAAAGGCCGCCACCGCGCTGATGGCGCCGGCCGGCGCCGCGCCCAGCAGCAGGGCATCATTGCCGCCCGGGATCAGTCGCACGCCCAGCATCATCAGCACGCCGCCGGCCATGCTGCGCGCCGCCCACGCCCAGCCGCGCCAGTGCCAGCGCAAACTGCCGGTCAGCCATCCCGAAGCCAGCGCGCCCGCCAGCGTGGCCAGCGTGACAGACAGGGCCGCCATGGATGACGTCATGCCGCTGCCCAGAAATGCTGTTGCCTGTGAATTGACCACCTCGACCCAGGTCCAGCCCGGCAGCACCACGAACAGCAGGCTGCCAGCTGCACCCATCGCCGCCATCAGCAGCAGCAGGCGCAGCCCGCCCGGCCCGCGCCGGCCAAGCCACAGCCCGGCCAGCAGCAGCAGCGCCGCGCCGCCCGCCACCAGCGCCAGCCCGGCAGCATCGGGGCGGGCAAAGCGGCTGGGCGGTGCGATCACCTGCCAGCCCAGCAGCCGGCCGGCCACGTCACCGGCAACGATGCCCAGCGGCAGGCCGGCCATGTGCACCTCGCCATTGCCCATCCGCCACAGCGAACCCACCAGACAGGCACCATTGGTCACCGCGCCAACGCCCAGCAGCACCGATCCTGCCACCAAAAGGCCGCCGATCGGCACGCTGCCGGGCAGGGCTGCGCCGCGCCCCAGCGCCCACGCCAGCGGCAGGCACACCAGCGTGGCGGCTCCACTTGCGGCGACAAAGCCCACCAGCAGACGCGCATCGCGCCCATCCAGCAATTGCCGCACCGCCGCCACGCCGCAGGTGCCGCCGCGGTGCGCGGCAAAACCCACGATGGCGGCTGCCAGCATGCAGATCAGCATCATCATGTCATTTCCTTGCCATGCTGGGTGATCAGGCGGGCCGCGCGGTCGAACGTCAGGTAACTCCACAGCCAACTGGCGCCCACCACAAGCCGGTTGCGGAATCCGGCCAGGAACCAGATATGCACTGTGCACCACAGCAGCCACGCCCCATGACCGGCCAGGTGCAGCCGGCCCAGATCAGCGACTGCCCGCGATCGGCCAATGGTGGCCATGGCGCCGGCGCTGCGATAGCGGAATGCCGCGACGGCCTGCCCGCTGCGGCGCGCGATGATGGCGCCGGCGGCATGATCGCCCATCTGCTTGGCGGCGGCGGCAACGCCGGGTACCATTGCCCCGCCGGCCCATGCCGCTGCAGCCGTATCGCCAACGACATAGATGTGCTGATCATCAGGCAGTGCCAGATCGGAGCCCACCAGCACCCGGCCGCTGGCATCTGCGGGGGCGTCCAGCCATCTTGCCGCCGGAGACGCGGCAACACCGGCGGCCCACACGATAACGGCGGCATCCACGCTGTCCGGCCCGATCATGATGCGCCCGGCCTCCAGCGCGGTCACACGGGCATTCAGTCGGATCTGCACACCCAGCCCGGCCAGCGCCCTGGCTGCAGCATCGGACAGCGCTGGCGGCAGCGCCTTCAGCAACCGGTCACCGCTGTCCACCAGCATCACCCGCACACAGTTGCGGGTGATGTGCGGGAAATCCCGCTCGGCGGCATGGCGGGCCAGTTCGGCAATGGCACCGGCCAGCTCGACGCCGGTCGGACCGCCGCCCACCACCACGAACGTCAGATGTTCGTCGCGGATGGCGCGCTGTTCCGCGCGCATCGTTTCGGCCCGTTCAAGGGCCAGCAACAGATCGCGGCGCAGGCGGATGGCATCGTCGACGGTCTTGATCCCCGGTGCGTTGGCCGCCCATTCCGGGTTGCGGAAATAGCCATGGCGCGCGCCGCTGGCCACCACCAGATCGGAAAAATCAATGCCGCCGCCGCTGGACAGCTGCACACGGCGTGCCGAGCGATCGATACCCACCACCTCGTCCATCAACACGCTGACACTGGCATAGGGGCGCAGGATGGTACGGATGGGCGCCGCAATGTCGGCCGGCGACAGACCAGCCGTTGCCACCTGATAAAGCAGCGGCTGGAACAGGTGATGGTTCTGCCGATCCACCACCACGCAAGCGATACCGGCCGCACCCAGCCGCCGCGCGGCAGCCAACCCGGCAAAGCCCGCCCCGATGATCACGACAGGCGCATCAGGGCGGCGCGGGGCAGGTTTCATGCTGCCGGGTTCGGGTTGCCGCGCCTGCAAGTTACACTGGCTGCTGGTGCCGATGTCGCCCAACCGGTAAAGCCGCGCGGATGACGCCGATTGCGCCCCGATTGCAGGCCGAATCCATGCGGCTGGCGGCTTATTCTGCTGCCTATGATCAGCTGGTCGCCGCCCTGGTGTCGCAGGGCGCCGGCCGCCGTGCGCCTGGGGTCGGACAGCGCTTTCCGGGCTTTGCGCTGCCCGATGCGAACGGGCGGTTTCACACGCTGGACAGTCTGCTGGCGGGTGGCACAGCCCTGGTGATCAGTGTCCACCGCGGCCATTGGTGCCCCTGGTGCCGGGTGGAAACGGCCGGCTGGGGCGACGCGGCCGACGTGCTGACCGCCGCTGGCGCGCGGCTGGTGACGATATCGGGTGAAGTGGACGGCGGCGCTGCGGCCCTGGCGGCGCGTGCGGGCGGCCTGGCGCTGTGCGACGTCGATCTGGGGCTCAGCCTGGCGCTGGGCCTGGTGATCAGCCTGCCCCCGGCAATTGCCGCCACCTATCAGGCGGGCGGCGATGATCTGGCGGCGATCCTGGGGGGCAGCGGCCAGCTGTTGCCAATTCCCGCCACCTTCCTGATCGACTGCGCCGGCGTGGTGCGCTTTGCCTTTGCCGATCCGGATTTTCGCCGCCGCGCCGAACCGGCCGCCGTTCTGGCGGCGCTGAACACGGCGTCAGGCGTTCGCTGATCCGCTTTGCCAGGCGCGGGCCCGGCTGGCCCGCAGGAAGCTTTCGGCCGCCAGGTTGCGCCGCCGCCCGGCAATGCCGGCCAGCACCACATCGGCAGTGAAACCACCGCCCTGCACCGGCACGGCACACATCGCGGGCTCGCGTGGATCGGGCATGAAGCCCGTGCCCAGCCCGGCCGCAATCAGGCGCTTCAGCTGGCCGATGTCGTGGGCCGCATGACGGGTGTTCAATGACAGTCCGACAATCTCAGCCTGTCGGCGCAGCGCGGCAAAGCCTTCACAGGGATGATCGATGAGCGGTTCATCGGCCAGCACCGCCAGCGGCACATCGGCGGCGTCAGCCAGCGGATGATCGCGGCGCACCACCATCCGGTAATCGTGGGAAAACAGCCGCCATGCCTCGAAACGCTCCGGCGCGTCGGCCGGCGCTTCGATGATCAGCAGGTCAAGCTGCCCGGCCAGCGCCTGTTCCAGCAGCGCTGCACTGGTGCCGCCCACCACCTGCAGCTGCAGGCCCGGCATGGCCGCGGCCAGATCGGCAAGCACCGCTGCCAGCGTGGCTGATTCCACCAGCGAACAGACCCCAAGGCTGAGCGGCGCCACCTGGCCCTTGCCAAAGCCGCGCGCCAGCGCCTTGGCATCTTCGGCCGCGCGATAGGTGCGTTCCAGATGCGGCAGCATCAACTGGCCAAGGTCGGTCAGGTGGGTGCGGGCGCGCTCGCGGCGGAACAATGGCCCGCCCAGTTCGTCTTCCAGTTTCTGGATGGCGCGGGTCAGGGACGGCTGGGCCACGCGGCATTCCTCGGCCGCGCGCGTGAAATTGAGCAGCCGGGCCGCGCTGAGAAAATAGCGAATCTGGTGCATTTCCATGGCGGTCGGCAGCCTATCATGAACCGGCGCGCGGGCAATTGCCTACCGGTTGATCCGACCCGGCAATAGCCCGCCGGCATGGAACCCATAGGCCCGGCAGGCCTGTGCGGCGTGCTGACGCAGCGTCATCCTTCGGTTCAGGCTTGTCCAGGGAAAGGCAGACCATGACCGGAACCAGAATTCTCAGCCGCCGCCTGCGCCCCGACGCCACGGCGCACTGGTCCGCCCTCATGCAGCAGGGGCGTGCCGGCGATGCCCGCGCCTACAACCGGTTGCTGATGGAAGTGCAGGCGTGGCTGGGCCGTTATTTTCAGCGCCGTCTGCCGCCGGCGCGCATCGATGATGCCGTGCAGGACACGCTGATCGCCCTGCACAACCGCCGCGACGATTTCGATTGCGCGCTGCCGCTGCGGCCATGGGTGGCGGCCATTGCCCGCTTCAAATGGGTCGATCAACTGCGCGCCATGGAGCGCGCCAAGGCCGCGCCGCCGGCCGAGATCAGCGTGCCCAGCCACGAGATCGACGTGGTGTCCTGCCATGTGGTGCGCGGCCTGCTCGGCCAGCTGCGCCCGGCGCAGGCCGATGCCATCCGCATGGTCAAGATCGACGGGCTGTCGATCATCGAGGCGTCGCAGGCCAGCGGCCAGTCGCCATCGCTGGTGAAGATCAACATTCACCGCGGCCTGAAACGGCTGGCCGGGCACATGTCCCAGGCGCAGGGAGATGCGCCGACAGGCTGACAAGGGCAGTAACGGGCCGATATGGCTTGCCCCGGCGCGGGCGAGCCGCCAAAACTCCGGGGAACGGA
>DAITMD010000055.1:0-10302 GCA_036835345.1 Sandarakinorhabdus sp.
TCACAGCAGCGCCCAAACTGCTAACAGGCTGGCTGCTTGTGCAACAAGAGGGTTTCGCCTGCCATGGCCAGCAATGAACAACCGGATGGCGCTCACCGCTCGACCTATATGAGCTTCATCGGCTTTGCCAAATGGGGTTCGATCGTGGTGATCGTGGTCCTGCTGGCGCTGTATGTGTTTGTTGTCTGAACAGCGTTGCTGCGGGTTTGAGGGGCTGAATCCATGAAGATTGCGGTGCTGAAAGAAAGTGCTGCCACCGAAACGCGCGTGGCTGCCACGCCGGAAACGGTGAAGAAGCTGCTGGGCCTGGGTGCCAGCGTTGCGGTCGAATCCGGTGCCGGCGCCCACGCGCGCATTGCCGATGCCGATTATGTTGCGGCCGGTGCCACGGTGGGCGCACGCGCCGACGTGATTGGCAGCGCGGACATGGTGCTGGGCGTGCAGGGCCCGGCGGTGGCCGATCTGCCGGGCATCAAGCCCGGCGCATTGATTGCCGCAATCATGTCGCCGTTTGCTGATCGGCCCAAGATCGACGCCTATGCCGCAGCCGGCATCACGGCCTATGCGATGGAGTTCATGCCGCGCACCACCCGCGCGCAATCGATGGACGTGCTGTCCAGCCAGTCCAACCTGGCCGGATACAAGGCGGTCATTGATGCCGCCGAATCCTATGGCCGCGCCTTTGCCATGATGATGACGGCGGCCGGCACCATCAGCGCGGCGCGCGTGTTCATCATGGGCGTGGGCGTGGCGGGCCTGCAGGCGATTGCCACCGCGCGCCGCCTGGGCGGGGTGGTGAGCGCCACCGACGTGCGCGCCGCCACCAAGGAACAGATTGAATCGCTGGGTGCCAAGGCGATCTTCGTTGAAAAGGTCGCCGGTATCGAAGGCGAAGGCGCCGGCGGCTATGCCACGGAAATGAGCGACGAATATAAGGCAGCGCAGGCGGAGCTGGTCTCCAGCCACATCGCCAAGCAGGATATCGTCATCACCACGGCGCTCATCCCCGGCCGGCCGGCCCCGCGCTTGATCACCGATGCGCAGGTGGCCTCCATGCGGCCGGGCAGCGTGATCGTCGATCTGGCGGTGGATAGCGGCGGCAACGTGGAAGGCGCGGTGGCCGGGCAGATTGTCGAGCGCCACGGCGTCAAGATCATCGGGCATTCGAACCCGGCCAGCCGCCTCGCACCGGATGCCAGCGCGCTCTACAGCCGCAATCTGTTCAACATGATCTCGGCCTTCTGGGACAAGGAGGCCAAGACGGCGGTATGGCCGGCGGATGATGATATCGTGAAGGGCATCAAGCTGACCGAGGGCGGCAAGATCGTCCACGAACGTCTGCTGAGTTAAGGGGCAAGCACATGGATTTCCTGTCGATCCTGTCGATTTTCGTGCTGGCGGTGTTCGTTGGCTATTATGTCGTGTGGTCGGTCACGCCGGCGCTGCACACGCCGCTGATGGCCGTCACCAATGCCATTTCATCGGTGATCGTGGTCGGCGCGCTGATCGCGGCGGCCGAGGGTGCCAAGGCGGTGACGGAATCGGGCGGCATTTCGCTGTGGCTGGGGCTGGCGGGTGTGGTGCTGGCCAGCATCAACATCTTCGGCGGCTTTGCCGTCACGCGCCGCATGCTCGCCATGTACAAGAAAAAAGACAAGAAGCCGGCGGCTTCGAAGTAAGGCGCAGTTAGAGGATATTGGGGTCGAACCATGGAACATGCTGTTGCCGCTACCCCGGCCTGGGCCGTGCTGGCCTATCTTGTCGCCGGGGTGCTGTTCATCCTCTCCCTGCGCGGGCTGTCGTCGCCGGAAAGCAGCCAGGCGGGCAACCGCAATGGCATGATCGGCATGGCCATCGCGGTGGGCACCACGCTGGCGCTGCACCCGTCGGGCCTGCCGCTGATCATCGGCGCGATCGCCATTGGCGGCGGCATCGGCTGGGTGATTGCCCAGCGCATCCAGATGACGGCGATGCCGGAACTTGTCGCGGGCTTCCACTCGCTGGTCGGCATGGCCGCCGTGCTGGTCGGCTGCGCGGCCTATCTCAATCCGGCGGCGTTCGGCATCGTTGACGACGCGGGCGCAATGCTCACCGTCAGCCGCGTCGAGCTGGGTCTTGGCGTGGCCATCGGTGCCATCACCTTTTCGGGTTCGATCATCGCCTTCCTGAAATTGTCGGGCCGCATGTCGGGCAATCCCATCCTGCTGCCGGGCCGCCACGTGCTGAACCTTGGCGTGCTGGCCGGCATTTTGATCCTCACTGGCATCTTTGCCACCGATGCGGTGGCGGCGGCGGGGCAGGGACCGCTGCTGTGGATCATCCTGGGCCTGGCCTTCGTCATCGGCGTCACGCTGATCATCCCGATCGGCGGGGCGGACATGCCGGTGGTGATCTCCATGCTCAACAGCTATTCGGGCTGGGCGGCGGCTGCCATGGGATTCACGCTGCAGAACACCGCGATGATCATTACCGGCGCGCTGGTGGGGTCTTCGGGCGCCATCCTGTCCTACATCATGTGCCGCGCCATGAACCGCAGCTTCATCAGCGTGATTGCCGGCGGCTTTGGCGCGGATGCCGGCCCGGCCGGCGAGAAGGGCGCGGCCATTCAGAAGAGCTTCAAGGCCGGTTCGGCCGACGATGCCGCCTTCATCATGCAGAACGCTGAAAGCGTCATCATCGTGCCGGGCTATGGCATGGCGGTGAGCCAGGCCCAGCACGCGCTGCGCGAGATGGGCGATCTGTTGAAGAAGGAAGGCGTGACGGTGAAATACGCCATCCACCCGGTGGCGGGCCGCATGCCCGGCCACATGAACGTGCTGCTGGCCGAAGCCAATGTGCCCTACGATGAAGTGTTCGAACTGGAGGACATCAACAGCGAGTTCGGCCAGTGCGACGTTGCCTTCGTCATCGGCGCCAACGACGTGACCAACCCGCTGGCCAAGACCGACAAGACCTCGCCCATCTACGGCATGCCAATCCTTGACGTGGAAAAGGCCAAGACCGTGCTGTTCGTGAAGCGCTCTATGGGCGGCGTCGGCTATGCCGGGGTGGACAATCCGGTGTTCTATTCGGACAACACGATGATGTTGCTGGCCGATGCCAAGAAGATGGTGGAGAATATCGTCAAGGGGCTGAATGGTGGGGGGCACTGACAAGCGCGGCCTGTGAGCATCGCGCAGCGATGGTTACGGACTCGCGCGCAGTCCGGACAGCGAGCGAAGAGGGCGGGGCCAACACCCCGCCCTTTTTGACTTGTCCGACGGCGCGGCTTTGCCGCGCTCTTTCTTCCGAACTTGCCTGATCGCTCCAGCGGACTCGGCGGCTTCGCCGCCGGCCGCGCACCCACTCAAGCCGCTGGCTTTTCACTCCACAACTGCGGGAACAACCGCTTGAAGCCCTCAACCTTCGGGATGTCGTTATAGACGATGTAAGGCTGCGTCGGGTGCGCCCGCAGGTAATTCTGATGGTAGCCTTCGCCGGCATAGAAGGGCTTGGCGCCTTCGAAGGTGGTGACGATCTTCGGCTTCCAGGTGCCGGCCTTTTCCAGCTGCGCCACATAGGCGCGCGCGATGCGTTCCTGCTCCGCGCCGCGCGTGAACAGGGCGCTGCGATACTGGGTGCCGCTGTCCGGCCCCTGCCGGTTCAGCTGGGTGGGATCATGCGCCACCGAAAAAAATACGCGCAGCAGCGTGCCGTAACTGACGACGGCGGGATCATAGGTCACTTCCACCGCCTCCGCATGCCCGGTGAGGCCGCTGCCAGTGACTTCATAGATGGCGGTGGCCTTGGCGCCGCCGGCATAGCCTGACACGGCGGACTTGACGCCCTTCACCCGTTCGAACACGGCCTCCACGCCCCAGAAGCAGCCACCGGCGAACACAGCCTTCTGCAGCGGGCCCTTGGCCAGCGGCGCATCAACGGCGGGGGCAGGCGCCAGCACCATGCGTTCGGCGGCGCAGGCCGAGGTGCTGAGCAGGGCGGCGGCGATCAGGGCAAGGCGCATCATGCAGCTTTCGCCGGCACGAAGTTGAGCGACAGGCCGTTGATGCAATAGCGCAGGCCGGTGGGCTTTGGCCCATCATCGAACACATGGCCCTGGTGCCCGCCGCAGCGGCTGCAATGCACTTCGGTGCGCACCATCATGAAGCTGCGATCGGTGGTGGTGCCGATGGCGGCCTTGTTGATCGGCTGCCAGAAACTGGGCCAGCCGGTGCCGCTTTCAAACTTGTGGGCAGAGGCGAACAGCGGCAGCGCGCAGCCCCGGCACACAAAGGTGCCGGCGCGCTTTTCCTTGTTGAGCGGCGAGGTGAAGGGGCGCTCGGTCGCTTCCTCGCGCAGCACGGCGTAGGCATCGGCGCCCAGCCGGCGCTTCCACACGGCGGGCGAATAGCTGACGGCAAAGGCCTTGCCGGCGGCAAGGGCGGGGGCTGCGAACGGGACAGCCGCAAGCGCGGCCAGCAGGGATCGGCGGTTCATCATGCGGCCTTATACGCAAGGCACGGCTGAACGGTTACTTAGCGTGTTGCCGCAGGCCCGCGCTTCAACCAGGCTTCGCCCTGTGCGCGCGCCAATGTCACCAGATCCTCCATCACCAGGTTCATGTCGATCAGGTGCAGGCCCCAGGCTTCGGAAATCTGCCCGCCGATCACCACGTCGCCGTTGATCGTATCGGTGCGCGGATCGGACGGATCGGCGTTGATGCCCACCGACAGCACGTTGGCATTGTCCCTCGCCATGCATTCCCCGGTCAGCAGGCCGGGCAGTGCGACGAACGGCGTGTAGATGTTGCGGCCCTTGGCCCATTTGGGCGCCGGGGTGCCGCTGGCGACGATGCCGGTGTTGTTGAACATCAGCGGCTGCAGCGTGGCGCGGCCGTCTCCAGCTATCTTGGCTGCCAGCGCCGCCGGATTGGTGCAGGCGGCGGCCATGCCGGCCGGCGCAGTTGCCGGCGCGCGGCCGAACAGGCTGGTGGGCGGCACCGCCATCGTGTCGCGGAAGCTCACCCACGACAGCACGCAGCCGGTCTGTGCGGCGCTGCGGCACAGCGGCGTGGATTTCAGATCGCCGCCCACATCCTTGCCGTCTGGCACCAGCAGATTGTGCCCGGCCAGATAGGCAGCGATGATCTGCCCGGCCACCGGCTTGCCCTCGATATTGTTCTGCAGCAGCGCCTTCAGCACGCCGCTGCCCTGGCTATGGCCGATCAGGATGACGCCGCGGCCCTTGTTGTCGTGCGCCATGTAATCGGCAAAGGCGGCGGCCACGTCGCGGTAGCCCATGGTGATATCGGCGCTCACCGGCTTGCCCAGCATGCGGTCGCGCAGCGTCGCCAGCGTCACCTGCCGGTACAGCGGCGCGAACACCCGGCACGCCTGACGGAACGGCGCGGCCTGCGCCAGCGCCACGGTGGTTTCGGCGGGATCGGCCACCATGTCGCTGTTGGGCGTGGGATCGGTGGAAACGGTGGGATAGACATAGAAACAGTCGATCGGCGGATCTTTCGCGGCCGGCAGCATGTCCAAAGTCACGCTGCCATCGGCGGCCACGCGCGTGGCGCTGGCATCGCCGCTGCACGGATCAGTGGCGCCGGGGCGGCACAGCCAGCTGGCGGGATCGCGGTAATCAGGACCCTCGGCGGCCAGCGCCGGCGCAGCGACCAGCGCGAGGAGGGGCAGGAGGCGCATCATTTCCAGCCGTCCTTCAGCAACGGCGACACGTCTTCGCCCATCTTTTCGAGCACCTCCACGATGCGGTCCCGGCCCACATCATTCTGCGCCCAGAACATCGGCCCACCGCGATAGACCGGCCAGCCATAGCCGTTGATCCAGACGATATCGATGTCGCTGGCGCGCTGGGCCTTGCCTTCGGCCAGGATGCGCGCGCCTTCGTTCACCATCGGGAACAGGCAGCGTTCCAATATTTCCTGATCATCGATGGTGCGGCGGTTGATGCCTTTTTCGGCGGCATAGGCGTCGATGATGGCCAGCGCTTCGGGGTTGGGCGTGCGGTTGCGGTTTTCATCGTAGACGTAAAAGCCCTTGCCGTTCTTCTGGCCGCGCAGGCCCGCTTCGCAGAGGCGATCACGCACGGTTTCGCCCTTCGATGTTTCCGCGCTCCAGCCGATGTCCAGTCCGGCCAGATCGCTCATCTGGAACGGCCCCATCGGGAAGCCGAAGTCCGTCAGCACCCGGTCGATATCAGCGGGGGCCGCGCCTTCCAGCATCAACGCGTTGGCCTGTTGCTGACGGCGCGACAGCATGCGGTTGCCGATGAAGCCGTGGCACACGCCGGCAACCACGGCGATCTTGCCGGTCTGCTTGCCCACCGCCATCGCGGTTGCCAAAATCTGGGGATCGGTCTTGGCACCGCGCACCACTTCCAGCAGGCGCATCACGTTGGCGGGGGAGAAATAATGCATCCCCAGCACGCTTTCGGGCCGCGACGTGGCCGAGGCGATTTCATCGACATCCAGATAGCTGGTGTTGCTGGCCAATATGGCGCCGGGTTTGGCGATCTTGTCGAGACGGCCGAAGATATCCTTCTTGATGGCCATATTCTCGAACACGGCTTCGATGATCAGATCACAATCGGCCAGATCCTCCATGTTCAGCGTCGGCGTCAGGCGGCCCATGCGCGCCTCCACCTCGTCCATGCTGAACCGGCCCTTTTTGGCGCTGTTCTCGTAATTGCGGCGGATCACGCTCACGCCGCGGTCCAGCGCTTCCTGTTTCTGCTCGACGATGGTGACGGGGATGCCAACGCTCAGGAAGTTCATCGAAATGCCGCCGCCCATGGTGCCGGCGCCGATCACGCCAACCTTCTTCACCGGCAGCGGCTGCACGTCGGCGGGCAGGCCGTCGATCTTGGCAGCAGCGCGTTCGGCGAAGAACACATGGCGCTGCGCCGCCGATTGCAGCCCGGTCATCAGCTTCATGAACTCGGCGCGTTCCACCTTCAGGCCTTCGTCGAAGGGCAGGGCAACCGCGGCTTCGATGCACTTGATATTGGCTTCCGGCGCATCAAAGCCCTTGAACGCCTTGGCATTTGCAGCGCGAAACTCGGCAAAGAAGGGGGCGAGGCTTGCCGCGTCGCCGCCCAGCTTGCTGGCGTCGTCGCGCACTTTTTTCAGCGGGCGCTTTTCGGCCACCACGCGGCGGGCGAAGGCGATGGCGCCAGCGGTCAGATCGCCGTCCACGATCTCCTCGATCAGCCCGGTGGCCAGTGCGTCTTTCGCGCCCATCTGTGCGCCGCTGGTCACCATCTGGGTGGCGGCCTTGGCCCCCACGATGCGCGGCAACCGCTGCGTGCCGCCGGCACCGGGCAGCAGGCCCAGCTTCACTTCGGGCAGGCCGAACTTGGCCCTGGCATCGCTCACCCGGTAATGCGCGCACAATGCCACCTCAAGCCCGCCGCCCAGCGCGGTGCCGTGGATGGCGGCAATCACCGGCACCGGGGAATTTTCCATCGCATCCTGTACGGCCGGCAGCGATGCGCCGCGCGGCGGTTTGCCGAATTCGGAGATATCGGCCCCGGCGATGAAGGTGCGTCCGGCGCAGACCAGCACGGCGGCCTTCACGCTGCCATCGCCGGCAATCGCGGCAAAGGCCCCGGCCAGTCCGTCGCGCACATCGGCCGACAGCGCGTTGACCGGCGGCGAGTTGACCGTGACGACGGCGATATCGCCATCTTTCGACAGATCGACGACGCTGTTGATGGCAGCCATGGTTGTTTCCTCCCCGATTCTTGCGTTTATGCTGCTGTTGTTAGCAGATTCTTTGCACTTTGCAGCCTTGTGGATAGGCCAGTGTTGCCATAATGTTTGTAGCGTTATGGCGGTCAAGCTCACCTTGAAGCAGATGCTGGCGCGCGCGGCGCTGCCGGCGGTGTGCCTGACGCTGGGCAGCTATTTCACCATTCACGCCATCAATGGCCCCACCGGTTATGTGGCGTGGCGCGAATATCAGGCGCAGCGGGCGAAATTGGCGGTGGATGTGAAGGCCAGCCAGGAAGCGCAGGCCGCCCTGCAGCGCCGCCTTGTCCTGCTGGATCCGCGTCATGTCGATCCCGATCTGGCCGATGAACTGGTGCGCCGCAATCTGGATCTGGTGAAGCCGGATGAGGTGGTGGTGCCGCTGGAGCCCGCCACCTAACCAGACTGGTTTGCCCGCCCGGATAAGGGCTTGTGGGCTGGAACTGCGGCAATCTATACCTGCTGCACACGGCCCCGAAACCGACGTCGGAAGGTGACCATCTTGGCACGCAGCCCCGCCAAACCTGCCCCTCGCAAGGCCTCTCCCGCGCCGCCGATCCCGAATTGGCCGCGCCCGGATGAACCGCAGCGGTTCGCCGCATCGGGCAAAGAATTGCTGGCCATGTACGAACAGATGCTGCTGATCCGCCGGTTCGAGGAACGCGCCGGGCAGCTGTATGGCATGGGGCAGATCGGCGGTTTCTGCCACCTGTATATCGGGCAGGAAGCCGTGGTGGTGGGCATGCAGGCCGAACTGATCCGCGGCGACAGCATCATCACCGGTTACCGCGATCACGGCCACATGCTGGCCTGCGGGATCAGTTCCAAGGCGGTGATGGCGGAATTGACCGGGCGCGCCGCCGGCATCAGCGGCGGCAAGGGCGGTTCCATGCACATGTTCTCGGTCGAACATGGCTTTTACGGCGGCCATGGCATCGTGGCGGCACAGGTGCCGCTGGGCGCCGGGCTGGGCTTTGCCCACAAATACAGGAATGATGGCCATATCGCCGTGACCTATTTTGGCGATGGCGCCGCCAACCAGGGGCAGGTGTACGAAAGCTTCAACATGGCCGAACTGTGGAAGTTGCCGGTGATTTTCGTTATCGAGAACAACCAGTACGCCATGGGCACCTCGGTCAACCGCGCCAGCAGCGAGGATCAGCTGTACCGGCGCGGCGAAAGTTTCCGCGTGCCGGGCCTGCAGGTTGACGGGATGGACGTGCTGGCGGTACGCGGCGCGGCGAAGCTGGCGGTGGAATGGGCGCGCGGCGGCAATGGCCCGCTGCTGCTTGAAATGAAGACCTATCGCTATCGCGGCCATTCGATGAGCGATCCGGCCAAATATCGCAGCCGCGATGAAGTGGCCGCCATGCGCGAGAAAAGCGACCCGATCGAGGGCCTGAAGAAGGAAATCCTGGATGGCGGCCATGGTGACGAGGCGGCGCTGAAGGCCATCGACCGCAAGGTGCGCGACGAAGTGGCGGAGGCGGCGGATTTTGCGCTGGAAACCCCGGAACCGGCGCTGAGCGCGCTGCACACCGACGTGCTGCTGGGAAGCTATTGATGGCCAGGATTGCTCTCCCCGCGATGTCGCCCACCATGGAGGAGGGGACGCTGGCCAAATGGCTGGTGGCCGTGGGTGATGTGGTGAAACCCGGCGACGTGATTGCCGAGATCGAGACCGACAAGGCGACGATGGAACTGGAAGCCGATGACGGCGGCACGGTGTCGGCGCTGCTGGTGGCGGCCGGCAGCGAAGGCGTGAAGGTGGGCACGCCGATCATCGATATCGCCGGCGAGGATGAGGCGCCCGCGCCCGCGCCTGCGCCGGTTGCTGCTGCGCCTGCCGCATCACCCACGCCCGCACCGGCCCCCGCGCCCGCCCCCGCGCCGGCCCCCGCGCCGGCAAATGCCGGCCCCGCCCGCCGCCAGACCGTGCGCGAGGCGCTGCGCGACGCGATGGCCGAGGAAATGCGCAGCGACACCGCCGTGTTCGTGATGGGCGAGGAGGTGGCCGAATATCAGGGCGCCTACAAGGTGACGCAGGGCCTGCTGGAGGAATTTGGCGCCAGCCGCGTGATCGACACGCCGATCACCGAATATGGTTTTGCCGGGCTGGGCGCCGGCGCGGCGATGGGCGGCCTGAAGCCCATCGTGGAGTTCATGACCTTCAATTTCGCCATGCAGGCCATTGATCACATCATCAATTCGGCGGCGAAAACCCTGTACATGTCGGGCGGGCAGATGCGCTGCCCGATTGTGTTCCGCGGCCCCAATGGCGCCGCCAGCCGGGTGGGCGCGCAGCACAGCCAGAATTACGGGCCGTGGTATGCCAGCGTGCCCGGTCTGATCGTGATTGCGCCCTATGACAGCGCTGATGCCAAAGGCTTGCTGAAAGCTGCGATCCGCTGCGAAGATCCGGTGGTGTTCCTCGAAAACGAACTGGTTTACGGTCGCAGCTTCGATGTGCCCGATCTTGACGATCACGTGCTGCCCATCGGCAAGGCGCGGATCATGCGCGAAGGCCGCGACGTTACCATCGTCAGCTATTC
>DAITMD010000056.1:0-10281 GCA_036835345.1 Sandarakinorhabdus sp.
CCGGAGCAGCTGCGACCGGCGCAGCAGCAGGCGCTGGCTGCGCGCCCGCCGCCGGATGGCCGCCCTGCCAGCGGGCAATCTTGTGCTGGGTCAGCTTTTCGATTTCCGCCAGATGTTCCGCGTCGTCCGATGTCGCCAGCGAAAAGGCGATGCCGGTGCGCCCGGCGCGGCCGGTGCGGCCGATGCGGTGGACATAATCGTCCGGATGCCAGGGCACATCGAAATTGATGACATGGCTCACGCCGGGAATATCCAGCCCGCGTGCCGCAACATCGCTGGCCACCAGGATGGTGACGTCGCCGGTCTTGAAGCGCTCCAGCTCGCGGATACGATCGGATTGTTCCATGTCGCCGTGGATCTGGCCCACCGGCAGCCGGGCGCGCTTCAGCACGTCGGCCAGTTCGCGCACCGTGGTCTTCTTGTTGCAGAAGATGATGGCGGTCTTCACCGCTTCGCTGTCCAGGATTTCGCGCAGCAGGTCGCGCTTGCCGCGCGGCGAGGTTTCCACCACCCACTGGGTGATGTTGGTGTTGGCGCTGGCGGCGCGCGCCACGGTGATGCTCTTGGGATCGGTGAGAAACTGGTCCGCCAGCTTCTTGATCGGCGGCGGCATGGTGGCCGAGAACAGCAACGTCTGCCGCGATTTGGGCAGTTTTGAACAGATGGTCTCGATATCGGGGATGAAGCCCATGTCGAGCATGCGGTCGGCTTCGTCGATCACCAGCAGGGAGCAGCCGGACAGCAGGATTTTGCCGCGCGCAAACAAATCCATCAGCCGGCCCGGCGTGGCGATCAGCACATCGACGCCCTTTTCCAGCGCTGAAAGTTGATCGCCCATCGATACGCCGCCGATCAGCAGCGCCATCGAAAGCTTGTGATACTTGCCATATTTGTCGAAATTTTCGGCAACCTGCTGGGCCAGTTCGCGGGTCGGCTCCAGAATCAGGCTGCGCGGCATCAGGGCGCGGCTGCGACCTTCGGCAAGAATGTCGATCATCGGCAGCACGAAACTGGCGGTCTTGCCGGTGCCGGTCTGGGCGATACCGATGATATCCTTGCCCATCAGCACCGGCGGAATGGCCTGGCGCTGGATTGGAGTCGGGGTGTCATAGCCGCTGTCGGTCACGGCGCGCAGCAGGGCGTCAGACAGGCCCAGGTCGGAAAAGCTCATCGTGTTCCTGTAAATTGGGGCCGCTGTCAGGCCCGGCTGCGGCAATGCGGGCACAAAGGCAAAAAGTCAATGGTAGGGCCGATTCTCCGGCCCGCCAGGCCCCCAAATAACAAGGGCGGCTGTTGCCAGCCGCCCTTGGCAGTTTTCAGTCGTTCCGGCTCAGAAGCGGAAGCCCGCAGCCAGACCATAGCGCCGGGGTTCCAGCGTGAACACGTTGGTGAACAGGCCAGAGCTCTGGTCGGTGACATACAGGCCGGTGACGGCGTTGTTGTCGGTCAGGTTCTGCACGAAGGCGCGGACATACCATTTGTCGCCCGGGCCGTTGAACTGCGCCTGGGCGTTGACCACCGTGTAGCTGGGCACGCGGTTGATGGCACCGTTGAAGATGTTACCAAAGCTTTCGCCGGTGTGGGCGATGTCCACCCGCGGCACAAAGCTGCTTTCGCCAAAACCGAACGTGTATTGCACGCCGGCCGAGAATTTATACTGCGGCGCCTGTGGCAGCTGGTTGCCCTTCAGATTTGTGGTGACACCCTCGGGCAGCATTTCGAACGCCGTGCCTGCGCTCAGCGCCTGCAGCACGCCGCAGAAGCTGAAGGCGCCGCCCACACCGGCTGGCAATGCACTGTCGGCAGGGAAATCGGTGGGCGCCTGCAGGCCGGCACCTGCCTGCAGGCCGGGGATTGCGCCCGCGTTGATGGCGCCGTTGGCGCCGGCAACGAACGCGCGGGTAGCGGCCTGGCCGCCGGCGCCGTTGTTGACCACGGCGCAGTTGGAGCCGTTGGAAATATCCTTGATGATGACCGCATCGTTGCGGCCGCCGGACGGATCACGCGGGTTGGCCAGGAACTTGTCCGTCGATACCCGCGTGTTCAGGTAGGACGCGTTCAGGTTGACCAGCAGGCGGCGGGTCGGCTGAATGATGAATTCGCCTTCCAGACCATAGACATCCGCATCGACATTGTCGTTCACCGACGTGCGGGCCGTGATCCGCGACAGCTGCAGACCCTTGTACTGATAATAGAATGCCGTGAGGTTGGCGCGGATCGTGCCATCAAGGAAGCTGTTCTTCGAACCGATTTCAAAGGCGTTGACGAATTCCGGCGCGAAGGTTTCCGGCACAGCGAAGATCGGCTGCAGCGGCGGGTTGATACCGCCCGATTTGTAGCCGCGCGAGTAGGATACATAGAGAAGATTGTCGTCGCTGATCTTCCAGTCGAGCACGGCACGGCCGGTGACTTCGGAGAAGCTGACATCGCGCACCTGGAAGGGCTGGATGCCTGCCCGTCCGGGATCGCCGTCAAAGCCGGCGGCTGCCGGCGAGTTGAAGGCGCTGCCTGTGGTGCCGAACGGCACGAAGAAGCTGGCCAGCGTTGACCGCGCGCGCACATATTTCTGATCGTTGTTGTAACGCAGGCCCGCGGTCAGCTTCAGATTGTCGGTGAAGTTCAGATAGGCTTCCCCGAAGATGCCATAGCTTCTGAGTGTGAAGCGTGCCGTGTTGTTGCGGAAGAACGGCGTGCCCAGATAGCCGCCATTGGCCGCGCCCAGCACCCCGACCAGATAGTCGATGCCCCAGCTGTTCACATAATAGCTGTTCTCGGGCAGCACGGTGTTGACGTAGATGCCGCCCAGCAGGAAGTTGAACTTGCCGTCCCATTCCGAGCTGATGATGCCTTCGATCGTTTTGCCGCGCACGATCTGGTTGGACCGGTCAAAATCCTGCGGCGTGGCCGAACAGCTGCGGAACCCGCCATAGGCGCCCAGACCCGTTTCTTCGGCATCGGAGGTGCAGAACTGGTTGCCCGACGAGGTAGCGGAAACCACATTGGCAAGGCCGGGAATGGCGGCCGCAAACGCGTTTGCCGTGGCCAGTGCACTGGCGGCAACGGCCGGGTTGAACACGGACAGGTTGTAATCGACCTGGCTGTCCACCGCATTGCGCTGATACATCCCGGTCAGCTGCGCCTTGATACCGCCGAAATCATGCTGCACGCGCAGCATATATTGCTCTTCTTCGGCGAAATAATTCGGCGTGAAATCGGTGCGGATCTGGCGCAGATCAGCCGGATTGGTGTTGCCGGGGAAATTATAGGGATCGGTGCCATAAAGGCTGCCCAGCCCCAGCGCACCGAATGCCGCGCCGCCCTGCGTCGTCAGAAACTCGCGGCTGGCCAGCGTGCCGACGAAAGTGGAATTGGCATTGATGAAGCCTGGGTCACGCCGGCCCGGCAGACAGCCCAGAATGCCGGTGGGATCGGTCTGGCACAGCTGCTTCTGGATGCGGCTGCGATCGTCCTTCTCGCGGAAATAATAGGCCATGGCATCGATGGTGGTGTCATCCGTCGGCTGCCAGCGGATACTGCCGCGGATCGCCCACAGATCGCGGCCGTCCACGCGCGTGTTGTTGAAGACGTTCTGTGTGAAGCCATCGCGGCGCAGATAGGTACCGGCCAGCCGCACTGCCAAATTGTCGGTGATCGGCAGGTTGAACATGCCCTTCAGGCGCAGCGAGTTGAAATTGCCATATTCCACTTCGCCGGCAGCATGGATTGCATCCATCTGCGGCTTGGCGTTGACGAAGTTGACCACGCCGCCGGTGGCGTTGCGGCCGAACAGCGTGCCCTGCGGGCCGCGCAGCACTTCCACGCGCTCCAGATCGAAGAATTCGGCTTCGAACAGGCGGGTCGCGAACAGCGGCATGCCTTCGGAATGGATGGCCGTGGCGCTGTCGCAGGTCACGCCCACGCACAGATCGCCGATGCCGCGGATGGTGAAGCTGGCGCCGGTGAAATTGCCCTTGGTGAAGGTGATGTTGGGCAGGGTGAGCTGGATATCGAGCGGATTGTTGATCTGCTGGCGTTGCAGCGCCTTGGCATCAAAGGCGGTCACGGCGATCGGCACGTCCTGCAGGCTTTGCGCCGTGCGCTGCGCGGTGACGACGATTTCCTCGACCCCGGTGTCCTCGGCCTGCGCATTCTGTGCGAGGGCGGGAGCCGCCAGCAGGCCAATCAGCGACGCGCTGGCCACGAGGCCGGCACGGAATCCAGACGTGATGTTCATCAAAGTTCCTCCCCAAAATCCCAAGCGGCGCGGACCGTTGTGTGGCTCTGATGGCCAGGTCCTCTGCCTTGCAATAACGCCGCATTTGCGACTTTTGCTGCAATCATCAGTTTGGACAGGCCCTTCCGGCTTTGTCCAGCGATGGTGGCGGGCGGGATCGTCGTGCCGCCATGCGTGTGGCGCTTATGCAACAGGTGGCAGGGGCGGCTGGTTCAGCGTTTGCGCCGTTTCACAGGCTGGCCCACCGGCACGATGGCGGCGATGCCGCATTCGCCGCCGGATCGCGCGCCAATGGCATCGCGGCCGGCGCACAACTGCCCGGTACGCTTCTGCTGGTAGTAAAATCCCTGGTAGAACGACAGGCCCGGGCATTCGTCGGCCAGATACATGCGCCAGCGCTGGCCGCCCTTCATCGTCAGTTCGATGGCGCGATCGCCAAACAATTGCGCGCCGGCCACGCCCGACAATGCAATGCACTGCTTGCTGCCGCGCCGCGGGATGGGCGTGCTGCCGGCCGCGCCGCCTGGCCGCACCGGGATGCGGCGCCAGGCCTCGCTGTCAAAGCGTTCGGGCGAAGGCGGGCGCTGCGGCTGTGCTGCCGCCGCGCTGGCCATGGCCAACGCGATCATTGCCGCTGCGCATACCCTGCCGATCACTGCAAAGCCGTGCCTTTCGCGTCCGCTTGTCTGAATTGCCCAGCCCGTTTGCCTGACCATGAGCGCTTGAACCATGACTGAATGGCCAAGAGCAAGCGGCCAAGCAGCGCAGCCCTGTCCTCTGCCGCTGATTGGCGATAGAAAGCACTATGCCTGCGCCACCGCTCTTGCCGCCTTCAGCCGATGCGCTGGCCGCCCTCAAGGCCGCTGCCGGTGCGGACTGGACGGCCGATCCCGATCTGATCGCGCCCAGGCTCACCGACTGGCGCGGCCGCTACACCGGTGCCTCGCCGTTGTTGCTGCTGCCGCGCGACACGCACACGCTGGCGCGCATTGTGCAGGCGGCGGCGCAGCACCGGGTGGGGCTGGTGCCGCAGGGCGGCAACACCGGGCTGGTGGGCGGCGGCATTCCGGCGGCGGATGGATCGGGCGTGCTGGTCAGCCTGGCACGCATGAACCGCATCCGCAGCGTTGATGCGCCGGGCCGGCTGCTGGTGGCCGAAGCCGGCGTGATCCTGGCCGATGTTCATTCAGCGGCGGCCGAAAACAACATGGTATTTCCGCTATCGCTGGGGGCCAAGGGATCGGCAACAGTGGGCGGCCTTGCGGCCACCAACGCCGGCGGCGTGCAGGTGCTGCGCCATGGCACGATGCGGGCGCTGGTGGCCGGCATGGAAGCGGTGCTGCCCGATGGCAGCGTGCTGAACCAGCTGGCCGGACTGGCCAAGGACAATACCGGCCTGGACATCAAGCAGCTGCTGATCGGCGCGGAAGGCACGCTGGGCTTCATCACGGCGCTGGCGCTGAAACTGGCGCCGGCGCCGCGCCACCGCGCCGTTGGCTGGGCCGGCGTGGCGCGGCCGCAGGCGGCGCTGGCGCTGCTGGCCCGCCTGACCGATCTGACCGGTGGGCAGGTGGAGAGTTTCGAGCTGATCCCGGCCGATGGCGTGGCGCTTTTGCGCGATCAGCTGGGCATGGCCGCGCCGCTGGCCGGGCCGCACGCCTGGCACTGTCTGGTGGAACTGGCCGGGCCGCAGCCGCTGGATGATCTTCTGGCCGAAGGGCTGAGCGAGGCAGACGATGCGGTGATCGCCCAGAGCGAGGCACAGGCCCAGGCGCTGTGGCGGCGGCGGGAGGAACTGCCGCTGGCCGAACGACAGGACGGGCCGGCGGTTCACCATGATATTGCCGTGCCGGTTTCGATGATGCCCGATTTCGCCGAATCTGCGACTCGCGCGGTGGAAGCGGCCTTTCCCGGCGGCCGGGTGATGGCGTTCGGGCATCTGGGCGACGGCAACCTGCATTTCAACGTGCGCGCGCCGGCTGGCGAAGGCGGGCAGGCGTGGGTGGCCCGGCACGGCGAGGCGATTACCCGGCTGGTGCATGATCTGGTGGCCGGTGCTGGCGGATCGATTTCGGCGGAACATGGCATCGGGGTGCTGAAACGCGCCGATCTGGCGCGGCTCGGTGATCCGGCGCGGCTGGCGGCGATGCGCGGCGTGAAGGCGGCGCTCGATCCGCTGGGCATCATGAACCCGGGCAAGCTCTATTGATCGAAACGCCCCGCCGGCCCGCAGGCGGCGCGGCCTTGCACTGCGGCAAGCGGCACACTAGAAGCGCGGCCAATCAACCACAGCCACGAAAGCATCGCATCCGTCATGGCCAGCCAGCCTCCAGCAAATCAGTTGCCGCTGTTCTACACCAGCCTCGCGCCGCTTTCGTCGCAGCTTCACCCGAACCATGGGCTGAAGCCGCGCGGCGATCTGGGCTTTACCCGCGGCACCCACGCCATTCCGGTGACGGTGGACGAATTCCCGCTGGCGCAGCGCCATTATCCGATCGTGTTCGGCGTGGGCGACAATCCCGCCCCGCTGGCGCTGATCGGCCTGCAGGAAGGCCATAATCTGTATCTTACGGCCGATGATCAGTGGGAACCGAACGCCTATGTGCCGGCCTTCGTGCGCCGCTATCCCTTCATGCTGGCGCGGCTGACGCCCGAAGCGCAGGATCTGTCGCTGTGTTTCGATGATGCTGCCGGCGTGGTGGTGGATGGTGAAGGCGAACGCCTGTTCAACGATACCGAGCCGACCGATACCACCAAGGCAATCCTGCAGTTCTGCGAACAGTTTGAACAGGCGGTGATGCGCACCCGTTCGTTCATGGAAGAGCTGACCAAGCTTGATCTCTTGATGGACGGTGAAGTCACCATCCAGCGCGAAGGCCTGGCGCAGCCGGCGGTCTATCGCGGCTTCCGCATGGTGGACGAGCAGAAATTGCAGAATCTGCGCGGCGATCAGGCCCGCAAGATGGTGCAGTCCGGCCTGATGGGCCTGATCTATGCCCATCTGTTCAGCTTGTCGCTGATCAGCCCGCTGTTTGAACGCCAGTTCGCCGCTGGCCAGCCGGCAGCGGCCTGAACCAGCCAGCCGACAGATGAATAGGGGGCGGTGACTGGCTGGTCACCGCCCCCTTTATGCATGTTCAGGCGGCCAGCAGCGGTCCGTGATCGTCGCAGTGGCTGCCGTGCACATGGTGTAGCCGGCCGTTGACCAGCCAATCAATATGGTCGCCATGCGGTACGGCTTCATGGCCGCAGGCGGGTCCGTGCACATGGCCGCACGTCTTCGTATCGGCGCAGCCATCGGGATTTTCTGCCGAAATGGCAATCACATGTTCATCCACGTGATCGCCGTGAACATGATGCAGATGGCCATCATGAAGATAATCGACATGGCCGTCGTGATGGACCGCGGTGTGGCCACAGCCGGGCCCGTGGGTATGGACATGATCGTGGTGGGTGGTGCAGCTCATCGGCTTGTCACTCCGCTTGGCGACCGAGGTCGCTGGCTTGGTCCCCACCAATGTTTGCAGTTCACCATGGCGGCCTTAAGCCACCAAGCAATCAATCGGCCCGAGGTCATCCTTTGCCGGTCGCCTGCAAACAGGCCTTGACGTGATATAAGGTAACATTTTATCCGCCGCGCTTCTCTCGTTTAGTAACAACAAGGTCAACCCATGCCCAGTCGCTTGTCTCTCGCTGCTCTCTTGCTGCTGTCGGCCGCGCCGGTGCTGGCCGCCGAAGAGGGGCAGCCCGCCGATGATCAGCACGGCACGCAGGACCCGGAAATCATCGTTACCGCGCCCTATGCCCGCGATCGCAAGCTGGTGGCGACGGCGGTCACCGTTCTGCAGGGCGACGCGCTGCAACTGGCGCAGCGGTCCACCATCGGTGAAACGCTGGCGCGGCAGCCGGGCGTGTCGGCCAGCTTCTTCGGCCCCAACGCCTCGCGGCCGATCCTGCGCGGCCTGGACAACGAACGGGTGCGGGTGCTGACCGACGGCATCGGCAGTTTCGATGTTTCCAACACCTCGGTCGATCACGCGGTTGCGGTCAATCCGCTGCTGGCTGACCGGGTGGAAATCCTGCGCGGCCCGGCGGCGCTGCTGTTCGGTTCGGGGGCCATCGGCGGCGTTGTGAACATGCGCGATCTGCGCATCCCGCGCGAAGTGCCCGATGGCCCGCACATCGATGCCGTGGCCGGCGTGGCATCGGCGGCGCGCGAACGCAATATCGCGGCATCGCTCAACCTGCCGCTGGGCGGCGGCTTTGTCGCCCATGTCGATGGCAGCTTCTTTGAATCCGACAATTACCGCACCGGCGGTTTCGTGTTCTCCCGCGAACTGCGCGAAGCTGCGGCCGAGGAAGGCGGCGAGGTGGCCGAAGACGCCAGTGCCCGCGGCCGGGTTGACAACACCGGCGCCCGCACCTGGGACATTGCCGGCGGTCTGGCGTGGATTGGCCAGAGCGGGGCCAATTTCGGTTTTGCAGTGAGCCACTTGCGCAACCGCTATGGCGTTCCGAACGGCCTCGAACTTGGTCACGATGACGACCATGATGAAGATCACGACGGCGATCACGACGGGGATCATGAGGGCGAGGAAGGCCACGGCCACGAGGATATCACCCTCGACATGCGGCAGACGCGGGTGGATGTGCGCGGCGCGGTGCCGCTGGGCGGTGCCTTCAAGGAAATCCGCCTGCGCGCCGGCTGGGCCGATTATCGCCACGACGAAATCGAAGGCGATGGCGAGATCGGCACCAGCTTCTTCAACAAGAGCTGGGAAGCCCGGCTGGAACTGGTGCAGGCCAACAAGGGTGGCTGGCAGGGCGCCAGCGGCGTGCAATATTTCAGCCGCAATTTCCGCGCCGTGGGCGAGGAGGCCTATATCCCGGCCAACGAAACCCGCCAGCTGGGCATCTTCACGCTGCAGGAATTCGATCTGGGCGCGCTGCGGCTGGAAGGCGGCGCGCGCTATGAACGCGCCAACGTGAAATCTGCGGAAGTTGGCCGTGAGCGCAATTTTGATGCCATCTCCGTCTCCGTCGGCGGCTCGATCGATCTGGGCGGCGGCTTCCGCTTCGCCCTGAGCGGTGCGCGCACCGAACGCGCGCCGGCGGCCGAGGAATTGTTCGCCAACGGTGCCCATGCCGCGACCCGCGCCTTTGAAATCGGCAATCCGGATTTCAGACTGGAGCGGCAGATCGGCACCGAAGCCGTGCTGCGCGGGCGCGGTGCCGGCTGGCGTCTGGAGCTGTCGGCCTTCTTCAACCGCTTCGACAATTTCATCTACCTGAACCCGACCGGGGACGAGGAAGATGAACTGCCGGTGTTCCAATATCTGCAAACCGATGCGCGTTTCTATGGCTTTGAAATCGAAGGTGCGGTCAGGCTGGCGCAGTTTGGCTCGACCCGGCTCGATGCTGTCGGCCTGATTGATTATACCCATGCCGATCTGCTGGGCGGCGGCGGCCAGGTGCCGCGCATCCCGCCGCTTCGGATGCTGGGCGGCCTGGAAGCCAGCGGCGGCAGTGTGGGCGGCCGCGTGGAACTGGAGCATGTCCGCGCCCAGCGCGCCGTCGCCGCTTTTGAAACCACCACGCCCAGCTGGACAATGGTCAACGCCAGCCTGGCATGGAAGCCGATGGGTCCCGATGCGCCGACCACGCTGATCGTGCAGGCCAACAACATCTTTGATGTGGAAGCCCGCCGTCATGCCAGCTTCCTGAAGGACGTGGCGCCGCTGTTCGGGCGGGACATCCGCGTGTCACTGCGCGTGGCATTCTGAGCCGGGCTTGAAAATTTGCGTCGCCGGCCCTTGAAAGCCGGCGACGCAACCATAAATCGTGGATCAGGCGGCACCGCTTCCCTGCCCCCCCCCTGACGGGACGGAAGCCGCCGGTGGCACAAGCTGCCACCATCCCTGGACCCTCCCGACGGGTTCCGTGGCCGCGCCGGTGATCCCCCACACCGGCGCGGCCCTTCCTTATTCTGCGGCTTCCAGAAACGGCGGCGCGCCGGCCAGCTGCGGCCAATCGGCCACCAGTTGCTG
>DAITMD010000057.1:0-10182 GCA_036835345.1 Sandarakinorhabdus sp.
GGCCACGGCGCCCGCGCCCTGATTGCGCGCGGTCTGGCCGCCACCGGCGATCCGGTGCCGCAGCTGGTTGAACCGGCGATGCCGCTGTTCCTTGAATATTATGCGGCGCACATCGCTGATGCCTCGCGCGCGTTTGACGGGGTGGAACGCGCGCTCGATGCGCTGGCGGCGGCCGGCTGCACCCTGGCCATCTGCACCAACAAGCCGACGCATCTGGCGGTATCGCTGGTGGCCGCGCTGGGCTGGCAGGGGCGCTTTGCCGCCGTGATCGGCCACGACAGCGCGCCCCGGCCCAAGCCCGATGCCGCCCATGTGCACGCCACATTGGTGGCCTGCGCCGGCGATGCCGGCAATGCGGCGTTCGTGGGCGACAGCGCCACCGATGTTGGCGCCGCCCGCAATGCCGGCCTGCCGGTGGTGCTGGTCAGCTTTGGTTTCACCGATGTGCCGGCGCATCAACTGGGCGGCGATGTGGTGATCGATCATTTTGATGCGCTGCTGCCGGCGCTCAGGGCGCTCAGGGCATGATCGGCTCGCTGGGCATGGAAGCGGCGCTGCTGGCGCTGGCGGCCACGCTGCTCGGCTTTGTGCTGGGCCGGCTGGGCCGGCCGGAAGCGCTGCCGCTGCCGCCGCCGCCCGCGCCGCCGCCGGCCCCGGTTGCCGACAATCCGCCGCCTGACCGGATTGCGATCAACAGCCTGAATGATGCGGTGCTGGTGACCCGAGGCCCGCTGGTGGAATCTGCCAACGCTGCCGCCCGCGCGCTGTTTGGCGATCGGGTGGTGGGCAGCGATCTCAGGCTGACAGTGCGCCATCCGGCGCTGCTGGATGCGCTGGATGCCGTGCTGGCGGGCAGCGGCGCGCAAGACCGGGAACTGGGCGGGCTGGGCACCGGCAACCGCGCGCTCAGGCTGCGGGTGGTCGCCGATGGCGCCAAGGTCGATCCGCCGCGCTGCCTGCTGCTGCTGCACGACGTGACCGACAGCAAGGCGACCGAACGCATGCGGGTGGATTTCGTCGCCAACGCCAGCCACGAACTGCGCACGCCGCTGGCCACGCTCACCGGTTTCATCGAAACGCTGCAAGGCCCGGCCGCCAAGGATGAACCGGCACGCCAGCGCTTCCTGGGCATCATGTCGCAGGAAGCCGATCGCATGCGCCGGCTGATCGACGATCTGATGAGCCTGTCGCGCATCGAGCTGGACAAGTTCGTGCGGCCCACCCAGTCGCTGGATCTGAAGGGCATCGTGGCCGAAGTTGGCCGCACGCTGGCAATGCGGCTGGAAACCGACGAGCGCCGGCTGGTGATCGACGAACCGGACAACCTGCCGCGCGTTATCGCTGATCGGGATCAGGTGCTGCAGGTGCTGCACAATCTGGTGTCCAACGCGCTGAAATATGGCCGTAGCGGCACGCCGATCCGCGTCACGCTGGTGGTGCAGACGGCCGAAACCAATGGCGGCGGGTTCGTGCGGTTGACCGTGGCCGACGAAGGCGATGGCATCGCGCCGGAACATCTGCCGCGCCTGACCGAGCGTTTTTACCGGGTGGATTCGCAGCGCAGCCGCACCATGGGCGGCACCGGGCTGGGCCTTGCCATCGTCAAGCATATCGTTGAACGCCACCGCGGGCGGCTGGATATCGACAGCCGGCAAGGGGGGGGAACCAGCGTCAGCTTTACGCTGCCCATGGCCTGAAGCGGCCCGGCCGACGTCATCGCAACAAATCTGTCATCAAAGCGTCATAAGGCCCACACCCGTGGCCGCTATCGGCAAACAGGGCCGCGGTGGCCGAGTTGATTCGGCAGGCCGACACAAGCACGAGGGCAAGACTTGTCGCAGTCACCAACCGTCAGGGCAGTTACCGGCACCTCGGTGGCCGTGGCCGGCGCGCTGCTGCTGCTGGCCTGTTCGGGCGGCAGCCGCACGCAGATCCGCATTGTCGGCTCCTCCACCGTCTATCCGTTCACCACGGCGGTTGCCGAACAGTTCAACCGCAAGTGGGAGGAATTCCCGGCGCCCATCGTTGAATCGACCGGCACCGGCGGCGGCATCAAGCTGATGTGCGCCGGGCTGGGATCGCAGTTTCCCGATGCTGCCAACGCCTCGCGCCGCATCAAGAAGAGCGAGATCGATGATTGCGCGAAACACGGGGTGAAGGGCATCATCGAACTGCAGGTGGGTATCGATGGCCTGGTGGTGGCGCAGAGCCGGCAATCGAATTTCCCCGGCATCACCGAACGTGACATCTATCTGGCGCTGGCCGCCAATCCGTTCGGTCGCGGCCCCAATCGGGCGCGCCTGTGGTCGGATGTGAACCCGGCGCTGCCGGCGATCCGCATCGAAGTCATCGGCCCGCCCCCCACCAGCGGCACCCGCGACAGCTTCAACGAACTTTACCTGCTGAAGGGCTGCAACAGCGAACCGGCGATGCAGGCCCTCAAAGCGCGCGACGAAACCGCCCACAAGACCATCTGTGAACAGATCCGCGAGGACGGCGCGTATGTGGAAGGCGGCGAGAACGACAATCTGATCGTGCAGAAAGTCTCTGCCAATCCGCGCACGCTGGGGGTGTTCGGCTATAGTTTTGTCGAGGAAAATAGCGACCGCGTGAAGGGCCTGCCGCTGAACGGCGTGGCGCCCAGTTATGATACGATTGCCGGCGGCGCCTTCCCGGCGGCGCGGCCGATGTTCCTGTATGTGAAGGCGCAGCACGTGCCGGCGGTGCGCGGCATGCGCGAATTTCTGGCCGAATATGCCCGCGAATCCACCTGGGGGCGCGGCGGCTATCTGGCGCGCAAGGGCCTGGTGGCGGCACCCGAAGCGATCCGCCGCGCCGGCGCAGCCACGGCCCGCAATCTGACGGTGATGAACACGGACGCGCTGACATGAGGCTGTTCATCGCCCTGCTGCTGGTGCTTGGCCTGGCGGGCCTCGCCTATCTCGCCGGCCGCACCCGCGGTGTGCGCATGGCTGCGGCCGGCGGCGATATTGGCACGCGGGTGGGGGCGATCCATTCGCGGCCTGCCTATCACGGGGCCTATGTGGCGATGCTGGCACTGGCCCCGGCGCTGATCGTGCTGGGCGCCTGGGCGGCGGTGGGGGATCGGCTGGTGGAAGGGCAGGTGATTGCCGCGCTGCCCGCCGCCGATCAGCCGGCCACCAAGGTAGACCGCGCCGCCCTGATGAACGAGGTGCGCGGGCTGGTTTCGGGCGATCTGCCCACGGCGTTCAATCCGGTCGCGGAGCGGCTGGCCCCGGTCTATGCTGCGGCGTCGGCCAATGCCGATATGCTGGCCGGGGCGCTGGCGGTGGCGCTGCTTGGCCTGGGCGGCCTGTGGGCATGGTCGCGGCTGCGCCCGGATTTCCGCGCCCGCAACCGGGTGGAGCGCCATGTCCGCACCATCCTGCTGCTCACCAGCGTGATCGCCATCCTGACCACGTTCGGCATCGTGCTGTCGCTGATCTTCGAATCGATCCGCTTCTTCCAGATGGTCTCGCCGGTGGAGTTTCTCACCGGGCTGGTGTGGAGCCCGCAAACCGCCATCCGCGCCGATCAGGTGGGATCGTCCGGCGCGTTCGGGGCGGTGCCGCTGTTCTGGGGCACGATCTTCATCGGGGCGATCATCGCCATGGCGGTGGCCATCCCGCTGGGCCTGATGTCGGCCATCTATCTCACCCAATATGCCGATCCCCGCCTGCGCCGCTGGCTGAAACCGGTGCTGGAACTGCTCGCCGGGGTACCCACCGTGGTCTACGGCTTCTTCGCCGCGCTCACCATCGCGCCGCTGGTGCGGGGCTTCGCGCTGGCGCTGGGGATGAGCAATCCCTCGTCCGACAGTGCGCTGGCTGCCGGGCTGGTGATGGGCATCATGATCATCCCCTTCGTCTCGTCGATGGCCGATGATTCGCTTACCGCCGTGCCGGGCGCCATGCGCGACGGCAGCCTGGCGATGGGCGCCACATTGTCGGAAACCGTGAAGAAGGTGATGGTGCCCGCCGCGCTGCCCGGTATCATCGGCGGCGTGCTGCTGGCGGTATCGCGCGCCATCGGCGAAACGATGATCGTGGTGATGGCCGCCGGCCTTGCCGCCAACCTGACTGCCAATCCGTTCAGCAGCGTCACCACCGTCACCACCCAGATCGTCGCGCTGCTGACCGGCGATCAGGAATTTGACAGCGCCAAGACGCTTTCGGCCTTCGCGCTGGGGCTGGTGCTGTTTGTCATGACGCTGGTTCTCAACATCTATGCGCTGGCCGTGGTGAAACGCTATCGGGAGGCCTATGAATGAGTGAGGCCCTCACCATGACGGCCGCGCCGGTGGCCGGCCCGTCCCCCAATCGCCCCGCCGAACGCGGGCCGACAGATTGGACGGCACCGGCCATGCAGGCGCGCATCGCCGCCCGCTACCGATCGGAACGCCTGTTCCGCACGCTGGGTGTGGCGGCGCTGCTGATCGCCGCCAGCTTCCTCGCCTTCCTGCTGTTCACCATCGTGCGCGATGGCTGGTCGGGCTTTCAGCGCACCGAGGCGCGGCTGGAGGTGACCTTCGATGCCGCCACGCTGGGCATCGATCCGGCAGCGCTTGCCGGCCCGGATGCCGATCGCGTGCTGGCCCGCGCCGATTATCAGGCGCTGCTGCTTCAGGCCGCCGCCCAGCTTGGCCCGGCCGACGACACATTGTCGGATGCGGCATGGCTGGAACTGCGCGAGGCGCTGGTGGCCGATCCGGCGCTGCTCGGCAAATCGGCCAGCCTGTGGGTGCCGGTGCGCTCGTCGGTGGATCTGCTGGCCAAGGGCAAGTTCGATCTCAACGCCCCGTCCGAAAGCCGCGGCGTGACGGACGAGGATGTGGCAGACTGGCGCTGGCTGCAGCAGGAGGGCCGGCTGCGCACCGGCTTCAACGATCTGTTCATCACCGGCGCCGACAGCACCGAACCGGAACTGGCCGGCATCGGCGGCGCGGCCATCGGCTCGCTGCTCACGCTGCTGGTCACCATCGCCATTGCCTTCCCGCTGGGCGTGCTGTCGGCGGTGTGGCTGGAAGAATTCGCCCCCAAGGGCCGGCTGGCCGACATCATCGAATTGTCGATCAACAATCTGGCGGCGGTGCCGTCGATCATCTTCGGCCTTTTGGGCCTCGCCTTCTTCCTGAACTTTGCCGGCATGCCGCGATCGGCGCCGCTGGTGGGCGGTATCACGCTGGCGCTGATGATCATGCCGGTGATCGTGATTGCGTCGCGCGTGGCGATCAAGGCGGTGCCGCCCTCCATTCGCGATGCGGCGCTGGGCATCGGCGCGTCGCCTATCCAGGTGGTGTTCCACCATGTGCTGCCGCTGGCGCTGCCCGGCATCATGACCGGCACGATCATCGGCATCGCCCGCGCGCTGGGCGAAACCGCGCCGCTGCTGTTGATCGGCATGCGCGCCTTCGTCACCGCCGTGCCGCAGGGCTTCACCGCGCCGGCCACGGTGCTGCCGATGCAGGTGTTCCTGTGGTCTGATGATGTGCAGCGCGGCTTCGTGGAAAAAACCTCGGCCGCCATATTGGTGCTGCTGGTCATATTGATCGCCATGAACAGCCTGGCCATTTATCTTCGCAACCGTTTCGAGAGGCGCTGGTGACCGAACATTCCCCCAATGCTGCAATCGGCCACAACCAGCAGCCCAAGATGACGGCAAAGGGCGTCAATGTGTTCTATGGCCAGAACCAGGCCATCAAGAACGTGTCGATCGATGTCAGTTCCGAACATGTCACGGCCTTTATCGGCCCGTCGGGCTGCGGCAAATCCACCTTCCTCAGGTGCCTCAACCGCATGAATGACACGGTGGACAGCGCCCGCGTGGAAGGCCGCATCGAACTGGACGGGCAGGATATCTATGCCCCGGTGATGGACGTGGTGCAGCTGCGCGCCCGGGTGGGCATGGTGTTCCAGAAACCCAACCCGTTTCCCAAATCCATCTATGAAAATGTCGCCTATGGCCCGCGGCTGCATGGGCTGGCGCGCAGCAAGGCCGATATGGACGGCATCGTGGAAAGCGCGCTGCGGCGTGCCGGCCTGTGGGATGAAGTGAAGGACCGGCTGAGCGAAAGCGGCACCGCCATGTCGGGCGGGCAGCAACAGCGGCTGTGCATCGCCCGCGCCATCGCGGTGGACCCGGAAGTGATCCTGATGGACGAGCCCTGTTCCGCGCTCGATCCCATCGCCACTGCCCGCATCGAGGAGCTGATCGATGAACTGCGGGGCCGCTATGCCATCGTCATCGTCACCCACAATATGCAGCAGGCAGCGCGCGTCAGCCAGAAAACCGCGTTTTTCCACCTCGGCACGCTGGTGGAGTATGATGACACCTCCAGCATCTTCACCAATCCGCGCGAAACCCGCACCAAGGACTATATCACCGGTCGCTACGGTTGATCTGAAAGGCGCTTCAAATGGCCGAGTTTTCCGCCCACACTGTCAAGAGCTTTGACGAAGACATCGCGCAGCTGCGCGCCGTCATCAGCCGCATGGGCGGCCTGTGCGAGACGCAGATCAGCGATGCGGTGGACGCGCTGATGAGCCGCAATGCCGAAGCGGCGCAGGCCATCGTGGACAACGACATCAAAATCGACACGCTGGAAGCCGAGGCCGAGGCGCTGGCAGTGCGCATCATCGCCCTGCGCGCACCGATGGCCGACGATCTGCGCGAAATCGTGGCGGCGCTGAAGATCGCCTCCGTGCTGGAACGCATCGGCGATTATGCCAAGAATATCGCCAAGCGCGCCGCCGTGGTGGCGCAGGCCGCGCCGGTCGGCCCGGCGGTTATCATCCCGGAAATGGCCCGCGCCGTCGTGCTGATGATCCGCGACACGCTGGACAGTTTTGTTGACCGGGATGCGCGCAAGGCGCTGGCGCTGCTGTCGCGCGATCAGCAGATCGATGATTTTTACAACTCGCTGTTCCGCTCGCTGCTGACGTTCATGATGGAGAATCCGCACTATATCACCCCGTCCACGCACCTGCTGTTCGTCGCCAAGAATCTTGAACGGATCGGCGATCACGCCACGTCGGTGGCCGAGATGGTGCATTATTCGGTGACCGGCGAACGCGCCCCCGAACGCCCCAAGAATGATTTCACCTCCACCATCTACAACCCCGAGCAATGACGCCAGCCCAGGAGACCGTCCGATGCGCGCCAAGATCCTCCTCGTCGAAGATGACGCCAGCCTGATCGAGCTGGTCACCTATAATCTTGAAAAGGAAGGCTTTGATGTTGTCCGCACCGGCGACGGCGAGGAAGCGCTGACCTTGGCAGAGGAGGAAAAGCCCGATCTCGTCATCCTCGACTGGATGATCGCCAACCTGTCGGGCATCGAGGTCTGCCGCCGCCTGCGCCGCGCGCCGACCACCGCCAATCTGCCCATCGTGATGCTGACGGCGCGCGGTGACGAGGCGGACCGGGTGCGCGGGCTGGAAACCGGCGCCGATGATTATATGACCAAGCCGTTTTCCCCACGCGAACTGATCGCCCGCATCCGCGCCGTGCTCAGGCGGCTGCGCCCGGCGCTGTCGGGCGGGCAGCTGGAATTTGCCGGTATCACCATGGACACCACTGCCCACCGCGTCACCCGCGATGGCCGCACCGTGTCACTGGGCCCCACCGAATTTCGCCTGCTGCGGCATTTCCTGGAACATCCCGGCCGCGTGTTCAGCCGCGAACAACTGCTGGATGCGGTGTGGGGCCGCGATGTCTATGTGGAACAGCGCACGGTGGATGTGCATATCCGCCGCTTGCGCAAGGCCATCAACGCCGGCCCCGGCAGCCAGGAATTGCCCGATCTGATCCGCACCGTGCGCTCCGCCGGCTATTCGCTGGATGCCGCCCCGCAGGCGCAGGCCGCCTGACAACTGGCCGCGCCGGGGCGGGAATCGCTTTGCAGCCCCGCCATGCCCGGCTAAACCGCGCACCCTGTCTGTGATTCCATATCTGGGGTGAATGCTAATGTCGTTGTCGTTCGAAGGTCGTGTTGCCATTGTCACCGGTGCAGGCGGCGGGCTGGGCCGGGCCTATGCGCTGGATCTGGCGCGGCGCGGTGCCAAGGTGGTGGTAAACGATCTGGGCGGCTCCCGCGATGGCGCCGGCGCATCGCTGTCGGCAGCGCAGGCGGTGGTCGATGAAATCACCGCCATGGGCGGCGAAGCCATGGCCAACGGCGCCAGCGTGACCGATATGGCAGCGGTGGAAAAGATGGTCGCCAACGTGCGCGAACGCTGGGGCCGCATCGACATCCTGATCAACAACGCCGGCATCCTGCGCGACAAGACGTTCGTGAAGATGACGCTGGATGATTTCCGCACCGTCGTTGATGTGCACCTGATGGGCAGCGTCAACTGCACCAAGGCGGTGTGGGAGATCATGCGCGAACAGGCCTATGGCCGCATCCTGATGACCACTTCTTCCACCGGTCTCTATGGCAATTTCGGCCAGGCCAATTATGGCGCGGCAAAACTGGCGCTGGTCGGCCTGATGAAGACGCTCAGCCTGGAAGGCGCCAAATACAACGTGCATGTGAACACCATCGCGCCGCTGGCCGCGACCCGCATGACCGAAGATCTGATGCCGCCCGCCATGCTGGACAAGATGGGCCCGGAAACCGTGGTGCCGGCGTCGGTGTTCCTGGTTTCCGACGAAGCCCCGACGGGCGTGGTCCTGAACGCCGGCGGCGGCGGGATCGAGCGCGCCTATGTCACGCTCACCCGCGGCGTGCACCTGTCGCCGGAGGAGTTGACCGCCGAAACCGTGGCGGCGCGCTTTGCCGAAATCAGCGACCGCACCGGTGAACTGGTGCCCGAAAACGGCAGCGCGCAGGCCCAGGTCGCATTGGGCGGCGCGCGCTGATGCGGGCGTGATCGAGGAACGCGATCTGGATGCGGCCGTGGCGGCCGGTATCATCGATGCCGGCACCCGCGAGAGGCTGGTGCTGTTCGCCCGCGATCTCAGGCGCGGCACCGCCGGCGCGGATGAGGAGCAGTTCCGCCTGCTGACCGGCTTCAACGATATTTTTGCCGCCATCGCCATCGGCCTGCTGCTGGTGGCGGTGGCGGCCATTGCCGGCCTCGCCTCGCAGCTTGCCGCCATGTTGATCACGGCGGTTCTCAGCTGGGCGCTGGCCGAGTTCTTCACGCGCGCGCGCCGCATGGCACTGCCCAGCATCCTGCTGCTCTTGAGCTTCGTGGGTTCGGTGCTGGCGGCCGCCCTGATCGGCCTGTCCGGCACCTTCACCTTCGCCGGCGGGCGCATCGATACGCTGGTACTGGTGATCGCCTGTCTGGCCGGTGTCGGCGCGGCGGCGGCGCACTGGTGGCGCTTTCGCGTGCCGATCACTATCGCCGCCGGAGCGGCGGTGGCCTCGCTGGCGGTGGTCGGCACGGCCGGCGGCACCATCGGCCCGGCGTTCGGGCTGGTCGGCGTCAATATGCTGCCGGTGATGATCCTGCTGTGCGGCATCGCCGTGTTCACCCTGGCCATGTGGTATGACAACAGCGATCCGGCGCGCGTGACGCGGCGCAGCGATGTCGCCTTCTGGCTGCACCTTCTGGCCGCGCCCATGCTGGTGCACGCGCTGTTCACCGGCACCGGCCTTGCCGAAACCGCCGGCCGGCCGATGGCGGCCGTGATCATCGTCATCGCCTTCCTGTTGTTTGTTCTGGCGGCGCTGGCCATCGATCGCCGCGCGCTGATCGTGTCGGCGCTGGGCTATGCCATCTATGCCGTGCAGTCGCTGCTGGGGCCGGACGGCGTGCTGCCGGTTGGCTCCAACATCGGCTTGCTTGTCATCGGCATTGTGCTGGTGCTGCTGTCGGCCGGCTGGCGGCCCGCCCGGCTGCTGCTGCTCGCCCGCCTGCCCGAAGACTGGCGCACGCGGCTGCCCAACCCGATCGTTTAGGCTTCGATGGCCTTCACCAGCCGGCGTTCCAGCACGGCCAGCACGCCGGCAAGTTCATGGCCGCGCTTCAGCACCACGCCGCCTTCGCCCAGCAGCAGCCATTCGCCCTGCCGCTGGCGCAGCGCCGGGTCTTTCACCAGCCGCACTTCGGGGTTTTCGGCGCTGCGGCGGAAGGCGCAAAAGCTGGCCTGTTTCGCCCCCAGTTCCAGCGCATAGTCGCGCCACAGCCCGGCGGCGACCATGCGGCCATA
>DAITMD010000058.1:0-4095 GCA_036835345.1 Sandarakinorhabdus sp.
ACCCGCGGCCAGGTGCTGGTGAAGCTGGCCAAGCTGCCGTTCCAGATCGCGCTGGACCAGGCCGAGGCCGAGCTGGCCAGCGCCCGGCTGGAGGTGCGGCAGTTGCAGAGCGGCACCGGCGGCAGCGCCGCCGATATGGCCGGCAAGCGCGAGGCGCTGACTCTGGCTGAGGCCGAGCTTGAGCGGCAGCAGCAGTTGATGGAGCGCGGCTTTGCCACCCGCGCCCGCCTGCAGCAGGCCGAATATGATGCCGCCAACGCCCGCGCCGAACTGGCCCGCGCCAGAGCCGATGATGCCCGCGCCAGAGCCGCCGCCGGTGCGGCCATCGATGTGGAAAGCCACCCGCTGGTGCGCGCGGCCAAGGCGCTGCGCGACCGGGCGGCGCTGGATCTGGCGCGCAGCGAAATCCGCGCGCCGGCCACCGGCATCGTGACGCAGACCAGCCGGGTGCTGCCCGGCCAGTCGATGATCCAGGGCGTGGCCTCGCTGTCGCTGATGGTCACCGGCAGCGCCTTTGTGGAGGCCAATTTCAAGGAAACCGAACTGAAGGACATGCGCGTCGGGCAGCGCGCCGAGGTGGTGCTGGATGCGTTTCCGGATCGGCCGCTGGCCGGGCGGGTGCAGAGCATCGGGGTTGGCACCGGATCGGAATTTTCGGTGCTGCCGGCGCAGAATGCCACCGGCAACTGGGTGAAGGTGGTGCAGCGCGTGCCGGTGAAGATCACGCTGGACAAACTGCCGGAGGGTCTGCCGCTGATCGCCGGGCTGTCGGCCGAGGTGACGGTGATCACCAGATGACGACCGCTGCTGCGGCATCGGCCCGGCCAGCAACCTCGCCACTGGTGGTGACGCTGGTGGTGATGCTGGGCAGCTTCATGACCATCCTGGATTCCACCATCGCCAACGTGGCGCTGCCGCACATGCAGCCCAGCCTGAATGCCGCTGCCGACAATGTGACCTGGGTGCTGACCAGCTATATCGTGGCAACGGCGGTGGCGACGCCGCTCACCGGCTGGCTGGCGGCGCGCTTTGGCCGGCGCACGCTGTTCCTGTGGAGCGTGGCGGGCTTCACCGTCACCTCGGTGCTGTGCGGGCTGGCCGGCAGCCTGACGGAAATGGTGATCTGGCGGATGCTGCAGGGCGCCGCCGGCGCGTTCATCGCGCCGCTGGGTCAGGCCTATGTGCTGGATGTGTGGCCGCAGGAAAAGCATGGCCCGGCGATGGCCTGGTGGGGCGTGGGCATCATGGTCGGACCGATCCTGGGCCCGGTGGTGGGCGGCTGGCTGACCGACAGTTTCGATTGGCGCTGGGTGTTCCTGATCAACCTGCCGTTCGGCATGATCTGCCTGGCCTGGGCCGCCGCCGTGCTGCCCGACCCCAAGCTGCCGGCCCGGCGCTTTGATCTGATCGGCTTTGCGCTGCTGGGACTGGCCATGGCGTCGCTGCAACTGGGGCTGGACCGCGGGCAGCAGCTGGACTGGCTGGCCAGCTGGGAGGTGCGGATTGAATTTGGCCTGGCGCTGGCCGGGCTGTGGGCCTTTGGCGTGCATGCGCTGGCCGCGCCGGGGGCCATTATCGATCGGCAATTGCTCACCGATCGCAACGCGCTGACCGGCATGCTGTTCATCACGCTGGTCGGTTTCCTGCTGGTGGCGACCACGGCGCTGATGCCCACGCTGGTGCAGACCATGTATGGCTATCCGGTGGTGGCGGCCGGCGAATTGATGATGCCGCGCGGGATCGGCATGATGTTGGCGATGATGTCGGCCGGGCAATTGCTGGGCCGCGGCGTGGATCCGCGCATCATGCTGGCGTTCGGTTTCTCGCTTACCGGTGCCGGCCTGTGGGGGATGAGCCTGTTTTCGCCGGCGCAGGATGCATGGCCGTTCGTCATCACCGGTTTCGTGCAGGGGGCGGGGCTGGGGTTGGTGTTCGTGCCGCTGAACACGGTGGCCTTCGCCTCGCTGCCGATGGCGCTCAGAACCGATGCCTCGGCGGTGTTCATGCTGCTGCGGAACATTGGCGGTTCGATTGGCATCAGCGTGGCGGTGGCCATGCTGGAGCGGCAGGCGCAGATTTCCCACGCCGATCTGGGCAGCGGCATCACGCCGTTTTCGCTGCCATGGGCCGATCCGGCGGTGCTGGGCGCGGCCGGGCTGGGCAGTGCGGTGGCGGTGCTGGACGGGGCAGTGGCCCGGCAGGCGATGATGATCGCCTATATCGATGTGTTCCGGGCGATGGCGTTCATGGCCCTGGCCATGCTGCTGCTGCTGCCGGTGCTGCGACCGGTGAAACGCGCCGCGCCGATGCCGATGACCGAATGAGTTATAGCGGCGGCGCCACCAGCCCGACCAGCCGCATCACCACCGCCGCCACCAGCATCAGCACCAGCCACCACAGGCACGACCGGCCGATGCGGCCCCAGCCCTGCCCGGTGAAGGCCAGCGACGTGGCCAGCGTGGGCGCAACAAAACCGATCCAGATCACCACGGCGGAACCGATGGTCATCACCCACACCGATCCGCGCGGCGGCGCCAGGATCAGCGCTCCTGCCAATATGGTGTTGAGCCACAGCGCCGAGATCAGCGCGATGATCCAGGCGATCACGCTGCGCGGCCGATCGACGAACGCCGCGCAGGCCAGCCCGATGAAGGTCGCCGCGATGATCGGAACGGCGTTGAGCAGGATATAGATCATTGCGCCAGCTTGCCGGCTTTGTGCGCACATGCAAGGGGGAGCCGAACAACGGAGGGCCTGAAATGACCGACTTGCCGCCTTTGCTGCTGGGCCGATTGAACCATGTCGGCATCGCCTGCCCGTCGATCGATGCGGCGGTGGCCATGTATGGCAGCCTGTTCGGCGCAACACTCAGCACGCCGGCTTTCGATCTGCCGGCACAGGGCGTGCGCGTGGCGTTCATCGATGTAGCCAATAGCCAGCTGGAGCTGATCGAGCCGTTGGGCGCGGATTCGCCCATCCATGGCTTCCTGAAGAAGAACCCGAACGGCGGACAGCATCATGTCTGCTTCGAGGTGAAGGACATCATCGCGGCGCGCGATGCAATGCGCAGCCGGGGCGCCACCGTGCTGGGCACCGGGGAGCCGCGCATGGGCGCGCACGGCGTGCCGGTGATTTTCGTGCACCCGCGCGATACCGGCGGGGTGCTGATTGAACTCATGCAGGAGCCTGAGGGCGCCCACTGAGGAATTTCCCTCCCCCAACCCCTCCCGTTTGCGGAAGGGGTTGGAGGTGGGTCGTTCCGCTTAGTCTTTGTTGCGGCCGCTCAGCAGCCAACCGACCACGAAGCCCAGCGCGATGCCGGCGCCAAGCGCGGCCAGCGGCTGTTCCTGCACGGTGTGGCGCACCTTGGCGGTGCCTTCCTCGGCCACCTTCTGGGCGCGTTCCTTGACCACGCGGGCCTTGTCCGGCGCGGCATCGGCCAGTTCCTTGGCCTTGGCAGCTGCCTTGTCATAGGCAGCGGTGGCGGCGCCCTTGGCCTTGCCGATCGCCTTGTCGGCTTCCGCCTTCAGCCGGTCCAGCTTGCGGGCCGAGCTTTCGGCGGCGTCATGGGCGGCATCAGCAGCGGTATCAACAATGTCTTTCACGGTGTCAGCCATGGTGGTTCCTTTCGAGGGGCAGGTGAATGATACCCCACCAAGGTAATGCGCCCGGCCGGCGATTTAAAGTGTGGAAGCGGCCTGAGGTTCAGTCGTCGGGCGCAGGCCGGCCACGGCCCGCCTTGACAGATGAACGCACCGCCTTGCCGGCCAGACGCCGCTGCTTGGAACCCAGGGTCGGCCTTGTGGCGCGGCGCACGATCGGCCGGATGCAGGCCTTCGCCACCATCTCGTCCAGCCGCGCGCGTGCATCCTCGCGGTTGCGCGGCTGATCGCGAAAGCGGTTGGCGGTGATCACGATCACGCCATCGGCCGTGGCCTTGCGCCCGGCCAGGCGCAGCAGGCGCTGCTTCACGTCATCGGGCAGGCTGGGCGATGCCGCCGCATCAAAGCGCAATTGCACCGCCGAGGAGACCTTGTTGACGTTCTGCCCGCCCGGTCCGCTGGCGCGAACGAACGATTCTTCCAGTTCGTCATC
>DAITMD010000058.1:4195-10159 GCA_036835345.1 Sandarakinorhabdus sp.
TGCATGGCCATGGCCGGATGATCCCGCAGGCCGGCACGGCCGCGCACGAGGATTATCTGATGTGGCTGCACTTTGCCGAAGGTTCAGCGATGACGCCGTTTCTGCTTGGCCTCTACACTGCCCGGCTGGGCGAAGCGGCCGCACCGCTGGCCCCGCGCATTCAGGAACAGGTGGGCAGCCATGTCGCCTATCTGAGCCAGCGGCTGGGCAGCAACGACTGGCTGGTGGAAAACCGCCTGACCGGCGCCGACATCATGATGAGCTTCATCGCCGAAATCGCCGCCGTGCAGGGGCTTGGGGCGCATTTCCCCAACGTGCTGGCCTATGCCAGGCGCATCCAGGCCCGCCCGGCTTGGGCTGCCGCCGCCGCCAAGACCGAGCCTTACAGCTTCATGGTGCCGGCGTAAGGCGCAGCGGCCGCGCTCGCCCGGCCAGCAGGTTGAGCGCCAGCCCGCCAATGATCAGGCCGGCGGCCAGCAGTTTCCAAGGCGGCAGCGCCTCGCCCAGCAGCAGCGCCGCTGATCCCATGCCAAACACCGGCACCAGCAGCGCCGTTGGCGCGACGCTGCTGGCCGGATAGCGCGCCAGCAGCCAGCCCCACGCGCCATAGCCGAACAGCGTGTTGCCCGCCGCCTGCCACAGCACGGCCAGCCACAGGCCGGGCGTCATCGCTGCCATGCCTTGGGTGATCGCCGGCCAGCCTTCCATGGCCAGCGACAGCGCGAACAGCGGCGGCACGGCAAACAGGCTGGACCAGGTGATGAAGCCCAGCATGTCCACCTGCCCGGCGGCGCGCTGCGCCATGTTGCCCAGGCTCCAGCCCAGCGCTGCGCCCAGCACCAGCGCGATGCCGGTCAGGCTCACCTCGCCGCCGGTATGCCCCGCCACCACGCCCAGCCCGGCCAGCGCCAGCGCCAGCGCCGGCCATTGCAGCGGTTTCAGCCGCTCGCCGCTGCCCAGCATGGCAAAGCCGATGGTGAACACCACCTGCGTCTGCACGATCAGGCTGGCCAGGCCGGGGGCGATATGGCCCTTGATGGCGATGAACAGCAGGCCGAACTGCCCCACGCCGATGGCCAGCCCATAGGCGATCAGGATGCGCCACGATGTGGCCGGGCGGCGCACAAAAAGGATCAGCGGGAACACCACGGCCGCAAAGCGCAGCGCCGCAAACAGCAGCGGCGGCAGGCTTTGCAGGGCCACGCCGAGCACCACGAAATTGGTGCCCCACACCGCCACCACGGCCAGCGCCAGCAGCAACGCGCGCCCGCTCAGCGCTTGCCCGGTCATCTGGCTTTTGCCAGCCCGTGATAGGCCAGCGCTGCAATGATCATCGCCGCGGCAATGATGGCCGACAGCGGCCCGGCGGTGCCATCATGCATCGCCGCCCCCAGCGCCGATGCCGCCGCGCCGATGCCGAAATTGACGCCGCCCATCAGGCCGGAAATCGCCCCGGCCCGCAGCGGATCGACGTTCAGCGCCCCGGCCGAGGCATTGGCGGCAATCAGCCCGTTGGACGACAGCGCCAGGAACAGCAGCGCAAAGACCACCGGCAGCGGCGCCCCGGCCTGCGCCGCCGCAAACAGCGCCAGCCCGGCCAGCATCGCGCCCAGCGTGGCCCACGCCAGTATCGCATCCGGGCTGCGCGATTTCAGCAGCCAGCGATTGATCTGGCTGGACCCGACAATGCCCACCGCAATGACAGCGAACACCAGCCCGAACTGGCCTTCGGAAAAGCCCCAGGTGCCAACCACCAGATCCGGCGAGGCAGCAATATAGCTGAACAGGGTTGCACCATTGGCCGCGCCGACCAGCAGATAGCCGATCAGCCGGCGGTGCTGCACCAGTTGCCCATAGGCCGCCAGCACCGACGAGGTGCGCGCCTTGGCCGCCGTGGCATCCGACCGGCTTTCGTCCAGCCGGAACCACACCACCAGCGCCACGGCCACGCCCACGCCAACGAACGCCAGGAACACCGCGTGCCAGCCCGCCGCCGCCGCAATCCAGCCGCCCAGCGTGGGGGCCAAGAGCGGCGCAATCGCCAGCACCAGCATCAGCAGCGAGAAGATGCGCGCTGAATCGCGGTGATCATAACGATCGCGCACGATGGCCCGGCACGTCACCATCGCGGCACAGCAGCCCAGCGCCTGAAAGAAGCGCCCGACAACCAGCGCCTCGATATTGGGGGCCAGCGCGCAGGCCAGGCTGGCCGCCACATAGACCGCGCAGCCGATCAGGATCGCCGGCCGCCGGCCGATCCGGTCTGACAGCGGCCCGAAGAACAACTGCCCCAGCGCCATGCCGACAAAGAAGGCGGACAAGGTGAGCTGCACGGCGGCGGCCGACACGCCGTAATCGCGGGCGATGGCCGGCAGCGTGGGCAGATACAGATCGATGGTGACAGCGCCAAACGCCGTCAGGCTGCCAAGCAGCAGGATCTCGCCCAGCGTCGGGCTGCGCGCAGTGATGGTTTGAGCAGACACGCGTGCGGCTTAGGCGCAGAGCGCTGCGTTGGGAAGCGCGCGAATGGCGCAGGCGGTTCAGGCCCGCGCTGCGCCTTCATCAACAGCGTTCACGCTGTTGTGCCGCAGCGCTTCCAGCACGCAGTTCACGATTCCGGCGGCATCCAGCCCGGCATCGGCATATTGCTTCGCCGGCGCATCATGATCCTGATAGAGATCGGGCAGGCGCAGCGTGCGGATCTTCAGGCCGGCGTCGGTCAGGCCTTCATCGCTGGCCAGCGTGAGCACGTGGCTGCCAAAGCCGCCGATCGCGCCTTCCTCGATCGTCACCAGCACATCGTGCGTGGCAGCCAGCTTGCGGATCAGCGCCATGTCCAGAGGCTTGGCAAAGCGCATGTCGGCCACCGTGGTGGGCAGGCCGCGTGCATCCAGATCATCGGCGGCCTTCAGCGCTTCGGCCAGACGGGTGCCGAGCGAGAGGATGGCAACCCTGCTGCCGGTGCGCACGATGCGGCCCTTGCCGATGTCAAGGCGGGTGCGGGTTTCGGGGATGGCAACGCCGGTGCCTTCGCCGCGCGGGTATCTGAGCGCAATCGGGCCATCGTCATACATCGCTGCCGTGTGCACCATGTCAGCCAGTTCAGCCTCGTCCGAAGCGGCCATCACCACCATGTTGGGCAGGGTGGAGAGATAGGTGACGTCAAAGCTGCCGGCATGGGTGGCGCCGTCCGCCCCCACCAGCCCGGCGCGATCGATGGCAAAGCGCACCGGCAAATTCTGCAGGGCGATATCATGCACCACCTGATCATAGGCGCGCTGCAGGAAGGTGGAGTAAATCGCGCAGAACGGCCGCATGCCCTGCGCTGCCAGACCGCCGGCAAAGGTGACGGCGTGCTGTTCGGCGATGCCGACATCAAAGGTGCGGTCTGGATACACCTTGGCAAACCGGTCAACCCCGGTGCCGGTGGGCATGGCCGCCGTGATCGCCACGATGCCGGGATCGCGCTTCGCTTCCTCGATCAGCATGTCGCCGAACACATTCTGATAGGCCGGGGCCTTGGGCGCCGCCTTGTGCTGCGTGCCCGACACGACATCGAACTTGACCACGCCGTGATATTTGTCGGCACTGGCTTCTGCCGGGGCATAACCCTTGCCCTTTTGCGTCACGACATGGATCAGCATCGGGCCTTCGGCGGCATCGCGCACATTTTCCAGCACGGGGAGCAGATGCTCCAGATTGTGGCCGTCGATCGGGCCGACATAATAAAAGCCCAGTTCCTCGAACAGGGTGCCGCCACCCTGCGCCAGCCCGCGGGCATATTCGTCCACCCGCGCCGCGGCCTTCTTCAGCGGCGGCGGCAGCACCCGGCCCGACACCTGTTTCAGATATTCGCGCAGTTCCAGGAACTTGCGGCTGGAGAGCAGCCGCGACAAATAGGCCGACAGCGCGCCCACCGGCGGCGCGATCGACATATCGTTGTCGTTCAATATCACCACCAGACGGTTGCCCGCCACGCGCGCGTTGTTCATCGCTTCATAGGCCATGCCGGCCGACATCGAACCGTCGCCGATCACCGCGATGGCCTTGCCGGGCTCACCCTTCAGCTTGTTGGCGATGGCAAAGCCCAGCGCGGCCGAGATCGACGTGCTGCTGTGCGCGGCGCCGAACGGATCATATTCGCTTTCGCTGCGCTTGGTAAAACCGCTCAGCCCGCCGCCCTGGCGCAGGGTGCGGATGCGGTCGCGGCGGCCGGTGATGATCTTGTGCGGATAGGCCTGATGGCCAACGTCCCACACCAATTTGTCGTCGGGCGTGTTGAACACATAATGCAGCGCCACGGTGAGTTCGACGACCCCCAGCCCGGCACCCAGATGCCCGCCCGTCACCGACACGGCGTGGATCATTTCCTGGCGCAGTTCATCGGCCAGTTGCCGCAGCTGATCGTGGCTGAGGCGGCGCATGTCGGCCGGCACAATGACCTGATCGAGCAACGGAGTTTCAAGCTTCATGGAAAAGACGACCCGCAGTGGAATATTAAGGTTTTGCGATAGCGATTTTGGCAGGGGCTGTCACCCACAGTGTCGCCGCAGCGGCGTCAACATACCGCCGCGACCGCCCCGTTTGATGATTTCAGGCGCAAAGCTGGCAGATGCCGCGCACTTCCACCACCGGGCGCAGCGGCTGAAAGCCGGCGGCGCTGGCGGCGGCGCGCACATCGCCGGTGATGCGATCATCATCCACATGAGTCGCCCGGCCGCAGCGATCACACACCAGGAAAATACAGTCGTGCGGGCAATCGGGGTGGGCATTGGCGATGAAGGCGTTGGCGCTTTCCACCCGGCTGGCGACATTGTTGGCCACGAACAGATCGAGGATGCGATAGACGCTGTTGGCGGCGATGCGCCGGCCCACGGCGCTGGAAACGGCATCGGTGACATCATAGGCCGACACCGGCCGATCAAAGCTGGCCAGCGCGTCAAATACCGAGGCGCGCAGCGGTGTCCATTGTTCGCCGGCACCGGTCAGGCGGGTCTGCGCCGCACCGGCCAGATCGGCGCGGCCGGTGTGCGAGGCATGGCGATGAGTCGCGCTGTCGGGAGCCGGGACCATGGCCATCATATCGGTCTTTCCCGGCCCCGGCGCAAGCCAAGCGCCCGCGTCAAAGCGTGCGCAGCGCCTGCAGATTGCGCCAGTGGGCAATGGCAAGCAGCAGCACACCGGCCATGGACACCAGCATTTCGGCAAGATCGCCGTGCTCAACCGCCAGCGAGACCGCCATGATCACCAGCCCGGCGACGCCCATCACGCCAATGTCGCGGCGGCCATGCAGCCGCCAGCCGCGCCACAGCGCCACTGCCGCCAGCGGAATGGCAAAGACCAGGCCGACGATATGCACCCGGTGATCCAGCCAATCGCCAGTGAGCGCAAACAGGGTGAGCAGAACAAATCCCGCCATGCAGTGCAGCAGGCACAGGCCGGACAGGCCAATGGCAAGCCGGTCGAGCAAAAGGCGGGAAGCGGGCGGCACCGGCGGGTGTTACAATATCACATGCGCGACAGCAAGGCCTTTTGCACGTTGCTGCCTTTGGCGCTAAGGCGCTGCCCATGGCCACGCTTGCTGCCGCCCTGCCCCGAACCGACGCCCGTCCGCGCGCGATTGCGCTTTGGCTGCTGGGCATGGCCGCGCTGGTGTTCGCGATGGTCGTGGTCGGCGGCATAACCCGGCTGACCGAAAGCGGCCTGTCGATCACCCGCTGGGATGTGGTGTCGGGCACGCTGCCGCCGCTGAATGACGCCCAGTGGCAGCAGGCCTTCGCGCTGTATCAGCAGTCCAGCCAGTATCAGCTGATGAACCAGGGCATGAGCCTGGCCGAGTTCAAGGGCATTTTCTTCTGGGAATATGTGCACCGGCTGCTGGGCCGGCTGATCGGCCTGGCCTTTGCGCTGCCGCTGGCGTGGTTCTGGCTGAAGCGGCAGATCCCCGATGGGTATAAAGTGCGG
>DAITMD010000059.1:0-10028 GCA_036835345.1 Sandarakinorhabdus sp.
AACTGTCGCGGCTCTGCACTTCATCCACCAGGCCGGCCTGTTTGGCGGCAACGGGCAGATCGCCCTGCGCGCGGCCAAGCCGCTGCGGCAGCCGATCGATAAAGCCGGCGACATCGGCGCCCGGGCGCAGCCGCTTGGCATCGGCCTTCCAGCTGGCCCACAGATCATCGGCCAGCGCCTGATCCGCCGCCTTGGCCTCCGGCGATGCCGACGCGCGGGTATAGGGTTCGACAAAACTCTTGTAGGTGCCGACCCGAAACACATTCACGTCGATCTGCAGCTTTTCCAGCGCACGGCTGAAATACAGGTTTGATCCGCCCGGCCCGGACAGGATCACGCCGCCCAGCGGGCTGACCCAGATCTTGCTGCTGGCCGCCGCCAAAGCATAGGCATCATCGCCATAGGCGGTCGCCCAGGCATGCACTGGCTTGCCGGCGGCGCGCACGCGGCCCAGTGCGTCGGCGATTGCCGCCAGATTGGCCTGCCCGCCGCCCACGAAGCCATCCAGATCGAGCACGACTGCCTTGATGCGCTTGTCATCGAGCGCAAGATCAAGCGCGCGGATCACGTCGCGCGTCTGCACCTCGCCCATGACATTGCCGCCCAGCGTATCGAGCGGAGAGGTGTCGCTGGCCTGATCGACCACGGCGCCATTCAGGGCGACAACCAGGGCACCGCCATCGGGAACCCGCACCACCGCCTTGCCAGAGGACAGCAGCGCCGAAATGGCGATGAAGAACAGCGCCAGCATGCACAGCACCAGGAAATCCTTGATGCCAACCAGCACACGCCACATCTGACCAAGGGTTTTCAACTGATTGCGCCTTAAAGTTGAACTCGTACTTCTTCCATAGCAGCAGCGCCCGCCGGGCGGCAACCGGCAGGCGCTGCATCATGTCTGCTCCAACGTCGCAGTCAGGCCTGCGGAAAGCTCAGCTCCACCACCTGTGTGTTGGTGGCGCGGCAGAAGGCCCGGACCGGGTGCGTGTCGCCTGGCCACGTGCCTTCCAGCGGTATCTGAAACCGCCAACCGCCATTGCCGGGCGCGGTGTCGACGGCGCCGATCAGCCGGATGGCAGTGCCACCAGTGGCGCCAATCTGTCGGGCTGCTTCGTTCACACAGAGCCTGAAGCTGGTTTCGGCGGCAGCCGGCACTGCGCCCGTCGCGATATTGACGGCGGCGGATTGGGCCGCACCGGTTGCAGCGGCATCCGGCTTGCGCCCGGTTGACGCCAGCAGGGCAATCAGGCCGGCAGCGACTGCAACACCGGCAATGACCGCACCCGTGGAGGGCCCATCATTGCCGCCACCCCAATTGCCATAGCGGCTCTGGAAATCAGCCCGGCAGCCGCGGCTGACCCAGACGAAATTCTGCCGCGTGTCCCAGCCCCAGGTACGGCCTTGCCGACAATCGCCAGCAATGAGCCGGGTAAGCCTGACACCCCCGCGCGTATCAAGGTTGCAGCGAGCATAACGATAGTTCCAGCTTTCACAGCGGACGATGCGACCATTCCAGTCGTTCCAATTGTCTCCCCAGCTGCCGCCTGATCCGCCCCAGCTGCCGCCGGAACCGCCGCCGCCCCAGCCGGGGCCCGGCGAAGGCACCGGCGTGGGCCGCGGCGGTGGTCTGGTGATTGGAGGCCGGCCCGGCAGCGGCACCGGCTTGGTGACCGGCCGGTCAGGTGCGGGCAGGGGCTTTGTTGTCGGCCGTGACGGCAGGGCCGGCTTGGTGACTGGCCGCCCAAGTGACGGCTTCTGTGCCGGTTTCTGAGCCGGCGGCTCTGCCGGAGCGGGGCGCGTGGCCGGAGCCTGGGCCACCGCAGCGGCGCTGCCAAGCAGTTGTGCCGCCACCAGACTGGCGACCGTCATTGCGCTGATGATCCGCCGCATCTTCCCCCCGGTTGGCCAGACTGATCAATAAATGTCGAAGGCTGCCCGGCAGCCGCCATTCACGGTTATGCGGCCCTGCACCCACCGCCAGGTCGTGCCTTCCTGACAATTGCCGCCCAGCACGCGCGACACACGCACGAAGCTGGCGCGCGGAATGGCGCACACTTCCTGCCGGTAATTGAAGCTCTGGCAGTTGATGGTGGCCAATGGTCGGCCGCCGGCACCCGGGACGCCGCCGCCGGGGAACCCGCCCTGATTGCCGCCCTGCCAGCCGTTGGCGCCCAGCAGCACATCAAAATCAGCACGGCAGCCATTGCGCACTGTCACCGCCCGGCGATTCCAGCGCCAGGTGGCACCATCCCGGCAGTCGCCGGCAATCACCCGGGTAAGGCGGACACCGCGGATATTGCCCGGCACCGGGCAATTGGCGTCGCGGTAATTCCAGCTTTCGCAGCGAACGCGGCGCACCTGGGCATTGTTGCCCCAATTGCCCTGATTGGGGTCCCAACCGCCAACACCCCAGCCGCTATTGGCATCGATGCGGAAAATGGCCCGGCAGCCATTTCGCACCCGGATGACGTCATTGTCGTGGATCCAGGTCTGGCCTTCGATGCATTGACCCCCCAGCACCCGCAGCAGCTGCACGCGCTGGGCGCGGGGCACCGGGCAGCTGGCTTCGCGGAAATTCCTGCTGCTGCAATTGATTTCGCGCCATTGCTGTGCCGCAGCAGGCACGGCAGGAAGCGCGATGCTCAGGCCCGCACCGGCAAGCATTGCGATGGTTGAACAGGTGATGGCAGGCAGTGCTGGCAGGCGCATGATGATCTCCCCAAAGATTTACCAACAAATTCCAGATTATCCGCATATCCCCGCAAAATGATGAAGACGTATGCCGCGCCATGTAATCAATGTTTTGGCGTCAGCAGCGCGATCCCCTGGGCGCCCGCCTGTTCCACTGTAAACTGCCACGCCACCCGGCCGGAGCGCGCGCCGCGCGCTGCGGCCCATGCCAGCGCCTGCTGCGGATCGAAGGACAGGCCATAAGCGGTCGCGTAAGCTTGGCACATAATCAGATATTGCGCCTGATCGCAGGCGTGAAAGCCCAGCCGCAGCCCGAATCGATCGGCAAGCGCCAGATGATCATCGGCCGCATCGCGCGGATTGATGGCATCGCGCTCGTTCTCGGCCAGGCTGCGCGGCACCAGGTGGCGGCGATTGGAGGTTACGATCAGGCGAACATGATCCGGCCGCGCCTGGACGCCGCCGTCCAGCAATGATCGCAGCGCGTGGACTTCGGCTGCATCGGCACCCAGCGACACATCATCAACAAAGATCAGGAACGGGCGGTCCACCGCCGCCAATCGGCCAAACAGTGCAGTCAGGCTGGACAAGGCCGGCAGCATCACCTGCACCAGCGCGACATCGTGGCCCGCAGCCACCAATTCCGCCACGACCGATCTTGCAAGCGAGGATTTCCCCATCCCGCGCGCGCCCCACAGCAGGACATCATGGGCCGGCAGGCGCAGGGCGTGCCGGCGAGTATTCTCCAGAAGTTCGCGGGATTGTGCCTCCACGCCTGAATACAGCGCCAAGGGGGTGGTGCGGGCCGGCGGCAGGGCGGCCAGGCCATGGCCATCCCAGCCGAACCAGTGCCCGGCCGCGGGATCGAGTGCAGCGGGCGGCGCGGGCGACAGGCGGTCCAGCGCAGCGGCAATTCGGGCAAGAAGGTCGGCGGTTCTGTCCATTTGCCACCGATACCCAATGCGCGCGCACTTAGGAACCACCGTGGTTGCGCCGCACCGGCCAAGCCGCTAGAGCCTGCCGCTGACAGTTGACCTTACCAAGCGAGATCGTGATGTTTGAAACCCCGGCCTATGCGCAGGCCGCTGGCGGCGCAGCCGCCGCTGGCGGCATGGCGGCGCTAATCGGCTTTCTGCCCTATCTGGCAATTTTTGCGATCTTCTATTTCCTGATTATCCGCCCGCAGCAGCAGCGCGTGAAACAGCACCGCGCCATGGTGGATGCGGTGAAGAAGGGCGACGATGTGGTGACCGGCGGCGGCATCATGGGCAAGGCCGTGCGCGTGACCGACAGCGAAGTCGAGGTGGAAGCTGGTCCCGGCGTGAAATTCCGGGTGCTGAAAGGCACGCTGGCCGATGTGAAACCGCGCGGCGTGCCGGCAGCTGCCAATGACGGCAAGGAATAAGCCTCAGTGCTCGACTTTCCGAAGTGGAAGATCTGGACAACGTTGCTGACGATTGCGCTGTGCTTCCTGCTGGCACTGCCCAACATATTGTCGTCGTCGACCCTTTCGGCCCTGCCTGATGCGCTGCCCAAGGGCCAGTTGCCGCTGGGCCTTGATCTGCGCGGCGGCTCGCACCTGATGCTGGAGGCGACGGCACTGGATGTCGAAAAGGCGAAGCTGGAGTCGCTGGAAGACACGGTGCGTGCCGAAATGCGTGCCGCAGAGGGCGGGGCAATCGGCATTTCCGATCTTTCGCTGCAAGGCGGCCGTGTGCGCTTCTCGGTTGCCGATACGGCGCGTACCGATCAGGCGGTAGCGATCCTGAACAAGGTGACTGCGCCGCTGGGGCTGGGTGTTTCGCGCGAGGTGGAGGTGAGCCGCGGATCGCTGCCCGGCCAGATCATCCTGCAGCCAACCCGGGCCGGGATCGACGCGGCAGTGGACAGCGCCATGGCGCAGGCCGTGGAAGTGATCCGCAAGCGCATTGACGAGCTCGGAACGCGCGAGCCCACCATTGTGCGGCAGGGCGCCACCAGGATCGTGGTGCAGGTTCCCGGCCTGCAGGATCCCGATGCATTGAAGGCGCTGCTCGGCAAAACCGCCAAGCTGGAGTTCAAGCTGGTCGATACCGCTGCTGACCCTGAGGAAGTTGCGCAGGGCAGGGCGCCTCCCGGCAGCCAGATCCTGCCGGCGCAGGAAGGCGGGCAGCTCGTGGTCAAACGGCGCGCCATCATCACCGGTGATCAGCTGGTCGATTCGCAGGTGTCGACCGACCAGAACGGCGCGCCGGCGGTGTCGTTCCGGTTTGACAGCACGGGCGGCCGCCGGTTCGCGCAGGCCACCACTGAAAATGTCGGCAAGCCCTTTGCCATCATCCTTGACGGGATGGTGATCAGCGCGCCCAACATCAACGAACCGATCCTGGGCGGCAGCGGCATCATCAGCGGCAGCTATACCGTGGCCACCGCCAACGAACTGGCGATCCTGCTGCGCTCCGGCAAGCTGCCGGTGGAACTGAAGGTGGTGGAGGAGCGCACGGTCGGTCCCGACCTTGGCGCCGATTCCATCCGTTCCGGTGTGCTGGCCAGCATCACGGCGGTGATCCTTGTGTCGATCTTCATGGTCGTCACCTATGGCCGCTTCGGCGTCTATTCGGTAGCTGCGCTGGTCATCAATGCCATCATGATCCTTGGAATCATGTCGGCTCTGGGCGCCACGCTAACCCTGCCGGGGATTGCCGGTTTCGTGTTGACGATGGGCGCGGCGGTTGATGCCAATGTCTTGATTAATGAACGCATCCGCGAGGAATTGCGCCGCTCACGCGGCGTCCTGTCGGCGATCGAGACAGGATACAAGGAAGCCGGCCGGACCATCTTCGATGCCAACGTCACCAATGTCATTGCTTCTGCCATCATGTTTGCGTTGGGCTCAGGGCCAGTGAAGGGGTTTGCCGTGGTGCTGACCATCGGCATCATCACATCCGTTTTCACCGCCGTCACTGTTACGCGGTTGATGGCGTCGCGCTGGTATCAGGCCGCGCGCCCCGCCCAGCTGGTGCTGTGATGGCCGATATCGATCAGGGAAATTGCGCATGCGCCTGCTGAAACTGGTTCCGGACAACACCAATTTCTCGTTCCTGCGCTTTCGGAAGCCGGCCATGCTGCTGTCGATCCTTGTCATCGTGGCGGCTGCTGGGCTGGTGGCAACACGCGGGCTGAATTTCGGCGTGGATTTCGCCGGCGGCCTGATGATGGAAGTCCGCGTTGCCGAACCTGTGCGCATCGACGAGATGCGGGCCGTCGTGAACAGCGCTCGCGCCGGAAATGGCACGATCCAGAATTTTGGTGATGACCGCACGGTTTCGATCCGCCTGCCGTTGCCGCCGGGCGACGAAGCGGCGGTTCAGCGCGTTGTCACCCGCATCCAAGGCATTATCACGCAGCGCTACAAGGGGGCGGAGTTCCGCCGGGTGGAAACCGTGTCGGGCAAAGTCTCGGCGGAACTGATCGAAAAGGGCGCACTGGCGGTGCTGCTCGCCATGGTCGGGATCGCGATCTACATCTGGTTCCGGTTTGAATGGCAGTTCGGGGTGGGCGCGCTGTTCTCGCTGGTGCACGACGTGGCCATCACGCTCGGTTTCTTCTCGCTCACGCAGATTGAGTTTGATCTCAATATCGTTGCCGCCGTGCTGACCATTGTTGGCTATTCGCTGAATGACACGATCGTGGTGTTTGACCGTGTGCGCGAGAATCTGCGGAAATATCGCAAGATGGGGATCGTCGAACTGCTCGACCTTTCGCTCAACGAGACTCTGCCGCGCACCATCGTGACGTCATTGACCATGGTGATTGCGCTGGCGGCTCTGGTAGCGCTGGGCGGCGAGGTGATGTTCGGTTTCTCACTGGCGATGCTGCTGGGCATCGTCATCGGCACTTATTCGTCGATCTTCATCGCGGCGCCGGTGCTGATCTGGTTGAAAGTGAAGTCTGACAGTTTCGTGCCGGATGCCTTGCCGGGTGAGAAGAACCGGATGACGAACGAGCGCCCGCTCACGCGCCCCTGACGCGGCCGGCCATCATCAGATCGGTGCTGCACACAGCCCGTAGTTGACACACCACTGGCTGAGCAGGCCCATCAACAAGGCGCCGGCCAGCCAGATCATGCGGGTGCGCGCATTAAGTTCCACCTGCATTTCAATCACTCCGCAGCGACAGCCATCGGGGACAGGCCAATGCGGGCGCGCGCGGCGGCATATTCGCTCTTCAGCCGTGCGACCAGATCGGCCGCCGGCAGCACCTGCTTCACCGCACCAATGCCCTGACCGCAGCCCCAGATATCCTTCCAGGCCTTTGCCTCTGTGTTGCCGCCGCTGCCAAAGTTCATTGCTGATGGATCGCTGGTGGGCAGATTGTCCGGGTCCATGCCGGCGCGTTCGATGGACGGGCGCAGATAATTGCCGTGCACGCCGGTGAACAGGTTGGAATAGACGATATCGGCGGCGGCACTTTCCACGATCATGTCCTTGTAACCCTGCACGGCGCGGGCTTCCTGCGTGGCAATGAAGGCGCTGCCGATATAGCCGAAATCAGCCCCCATGGCCTCTGCCGCCAGCACGGCGTCGCCGGTGGCAATCGATCCCGACAGCGCCAGCGGGCCATCAAACCATTCGCGGATTTCGTGGATCAGCGCGAACGGACTGGTAGTGCCGGCGTGGCCGCCAGCACCGGCAGCAACGGCAATCAGGCCGTCGGCACCCTTTTCAATGGCCTTTTTGGCGAAAGCATTGGTGATGACATCGTGCATCACGATGCCGCCATAGCTATGGATCGCCTCGTTCACATCCAGGCGCGCGCCGAGCGAGGTGATGATCATCGGCACCTTGTATTTCACGCATAGTTCCAGATCGGCCATCAGGCGGTCGTTGGATTTGTGGACAATCAGGTTCACTGCATAGGGTGCATCTTGCGGGCCAAGTTCGGTGTTCAGCCGCTGCAGCCATTCCTCAAACTGCTCGATCGGCCGGGCGTTCAGGCTGGGGAAGCTGCCGATGATGCCGGCCTTGCACTGGGCAATCACCAGTTCCGGCCCCGAAATGATGAACAGCGGCGATCCGATCACCGGGATCGACAGGCGGCCGGCAAAGGCGGCAGGCATGGACATCAGGCGTCTCCCAAAACAAGCACAGCTCAGGAATAACCGGCGCCGGCCGGAAACGCCACCTCATCCTCATCACAGGCCGAAAGAGGGCGGTTTGGTAGCAGCGGGCAGATTTGAACTGCCGACCTCCGGGTTATGAATCCGGCGCTCTCACCAACTGAGCTACGCTGCCACAGGGCCGATATGGCCGCCGGGAGGCGCTGCAATAATGTGCGGCCCGCCCCCGGTCAACAGCCGGTGTCAGAAGTTGTAGACCAGCGTGGCCCGGGTGACGGTATCGCTGTTGCGGCGACCCGGCGGCGGATTGGATTCATTGTTGTACTGGAACGACATCCGGGCCGAGAGCCGGCTGTTCAGCTTGGCCGTGAGCTGCGACAGGGACAGCAGCGAGTTGTTGCTGTTGTCGTAATAATAGGTTGCCGTCTGGGTGAAGCCCAGCGCGTCGCTGATCGCCCAGTTGGCATTGAGGCCGGCACGCGCCGCGAAGCTGTTGTCGGTAACGCCGTTGATGAACCGCGTCTGGCGCAGGGCAGGGCCGGCATCGACGTTGATCTTCAGGCGCGGCGAATCCACCAGCCGGTAACCGATGCCCAGCGCTTCGGTGAAGCGGCTGGAGAAGCCGGTAAAGCGGTCCTGCTCCCAGCTGAGCGCCAGCAGGGCATAGGCGCGGCTGCTGAACTTCCAATTGCCTTCATAGCCAGCAAAGTACCGCTCACGCGAGGTCACGCCATTGTCTTCCTGATAATCCACGATGCCGCGCAAGGCATGTTTCCACTGCCGGCTTTCCTTGATCAGGCTGACGCCCACAGCGGCCCCGCGGTTCTGCGTGTTGCCAGTGGAAATGAAGCCGCCGGCCTCCCCCTGTCCGCTCCAGCCTTCGAAAAAGCCCTGAGACGCCAGCTTTTCCTCGCGCGCCTTGGCAGCGGCAGCGTTTATCGCTGCCACCTTTGCATCAATTTCGGCGGCGCTGCCCGGATTGGTCTTCTTGGCAATATCAGCCACCACAGCCAGCTGATCCGGGCTGGCAGCCGCCGCATCGATCATTGCATCGACGGCCGGCGGAATAGGATCTGCCAGCGCCGGCGCAGCAACAAAAATCATCGCAGCAACAAGATATCGAGCGGTCATAAAGCTCCCCTTTGACGGTTCGATTTGCGTCAGCGGCGCCGGCGGGTCAACTGCAGTTGGCGCGGCATGCCGGCACAAGAGGACTCGCCCACAGCGGAAAACCGGGGCAAAGGGCAGGGCATGACGCCTGCTGCCGACATCACACCGATTCCGCTTTCCCTGATCGAAACCGACCTCGCCGCTGCGGCTGCCGGCTTTGGCGACGCCTTTTCCCGCACCGGATTTGCCGTGGTTTCCGATCACGGCATCCCGCGGGCGGTGATCGACCGGGCGATGGCCGCCACCAAGGCCTATTTTGCCTTGCCCGACGAGGTGAAGCGCCGCCATATCGTGCCGGGCGGCGGCGGCCAGCGCGGGCTGACGCCGTTCGGCGTTGAGGCGGCAAAGGGCCATGCGGCGGCCGATCTGAAGGAATTCTGGCATGTTGGCCGCGAACTGCCGCCGGGCCATCCCTATGCCGCCCTGATGCCCGAAAATATCTGGCCGCCTGAAATCCCGGAATTCCGCGCGGCGGTGTGGGCGCTGTATGATGCGTTGGATCAGGCGGGGATCAGGATGCTGCGCGCGATTGCCGTGCATCTGGGGCTGGACGCGGAATTCTTCGCCGATCCGGTGCGCGACGGGAACAGCATCCTGCGGCTGCTGCACTATCCGCCGGTGGCGCCCGAAACCGCCGGCGCCATCCGTGCCGGCGCGCACGAGGATATCAACGTCATCACCCTGCTGCTGGGCGCCGAGGAAGCGGGCTTGCAGTTGCTGGACCGGGAGGGGCAGTGGCGATCCATCGATGCGCCGCCCGGCAGCCTGGTCTGCAATGTGGGCGACATGCTGCAACGCCTGACCGGGCATCGCCTGCCATCCACCACGCACCGGGTGGTCAATCCGGCGCCGGAACGCATGGGCGTACCGCGGTATTCCACGCCGTTTTTCCTGCACTTCCGTCCGGATTATCTGATCAAGGCGCTGCCCGGCGGCCCGCGTGAGGAACCGCCGATCACCGCCGATGAATATCTGAAGGAACGGCTGCGCGAAATCAAATTGCTGTAACAATGTCCGGGCAGGGGAGTGGCATGATGAAACGCACGATGATGCTGGCGGCGCTGTTCGC
>DAITMD010000060.1:0-9901 GCA_036835345.1 Sandarakinorhabdus sp.
CGGCCACCGCTGCTCTGGCCATCGTGGCTGTGCTGGCGCTCTACCGGCTGGGCAGCTTCATTCACGAAATCACCCATATGAAGGACGACAGCGTGCCGAGTTACCGGCTGGGCTGGAACATCATCGCCGGCATCCCGCTGATGATCCCCAGCTTCATGTATGAAGGCGTGCACAATCTGCATCACGCCCGCAACCGATACGGCACAGTGCGCGATCCGGAATATATGGCGCTGGCGCTGAAGCCCAAGATCAGCGTGCCGCTGTTCGTCGCAGTGGCGGCACTTGGCCCGATTGGCCTCATCATTCGCTGGGCGCTGCTGGCGCCGCTGTCCCTGTTGCCGCCGGTGCGCGAATTCGTGCGGGCGCGCTTTTCGGCGCTGTCGATCAATCCGGAGTTCCGCCGCGATCCGCCAGCTGGCCCGGCGCGATTGCGCTGGAATCTGATGGAAGCGGCAACCTCCGTTTTCGTTATCGCGGTGCTCGCCTCTGTTGCCGCCGGCATCATCCCGCTGCGCGCCTTCGGTATCTGGCTGGCCGTGCTGTCGGCCAGCATGGTGATCAATCAGGTCCGCACGCTGGCCGCCCACCTGTGGGAAAATGACGGCACGGTGATGACCATTACCGGCCAGTATCTTGATAGCGTGAATGTGCCGCCGCCGGCGCTGCTGCCCGAATTATGGGCGCCGGTGGGCCTGCGCTATCATGCGCTGCATCACCTGCTGCCGGGCCTGCCCTATCACGCGCTGCCGGAAGCGCATCGCCGGCTGATGGCCGAGCTGCCGGCCGACAACAGCTTCCACGGCGGTAATCACCGCAGCCTGTCCCGCGTTATCGCGCGGCTGTGGGCCAGCGCCGGGACTGCGCGCGCATAAGGCGCGCTAGGCCGTCTGGCCGTGCGCCTCCAGCCACTTGGCCACGCGGCCCATCGCCATTTCCACCAGGTGCGGCGCCATGTTTTCCGGCGGCGGCGGATAGCTGGTAAAGCTGCGTGACTCGCTGATCACCTGATCACCGCGCGCCACCACAAAGCCTTCCCAGCCCTTGGCCTTCACCGCGTTGCAGATATCGGTGTAGGTGTGCAGCCCGCCCGAATAAGGCATGAACCGCCGCGGCTTGCCCGGCACGTTGGCCCCCATGTACCAGCTGTTGGCCTGCGGCATCAGTGACATGGCGGCGGTTTGATCGACATGATCGGTCCACGCCTTTTCCGCCTCCCGCGTGGCTTCGATGCGGCCAGCTTGATTGGCGTTCAGGCTGGCGATGATGTCGGCCACATATTCCACATGCTGTTCGATGCTGTTGATCATGTTGGTCAGCACGGATGGACTGCCCGGCCCGGTGATCATGAACAGGTTGGGGAAACCGGCAACCATCAGCCCCAGATAGGTTTCCGGGCCGTGCGCCCAATGATCCTTCATGGTTTCGTCGCCGATGCCCCTGATGTCGATTCGGTCCACCGCCCCGGTCATCGCATCGAAACCGGTGGCCAGCACCACAGCGTCGAAATCGAACTGGCGCTGCTCGGTCTGGATACCCGCAGCATTGAATGTCACCAAGGGATCGGCCCGCAGATCGATCAGTTCGACATTGTCGCGATTGTAGGTGGCGTAATATCCGGTATCCACGCAGGGCCGTTTGGTGCCGAATGGATGGTCCTTGGGCGTCAGCAGATCGGCAACCTTGGGATCCTTCACCTGCTCGCGGATCTTTTCGGCAATGAAGGCCTGTATCTGCTGGTTGGCATCAGGATCGATGCCCTGATCGGCAAAGGCGCTCAGGATGCGGAAGCCGCCCCAGGACCACCGCCGTTCCAGTTCGGCGCGAATCTCGTCTGGCGGCGTTTGGGTAAGGATGACGTCTTCGCGGGCGTCGTTCCAGAATCCGCCCAGCGTTGCCCGTGACCGGGCACGATAGGCGCGCGGATCCTTCAGCCATTCCTGAAAATCCTCCTCCGGTATCGGGCCGTTGAACGCCGGCATCGAAAAATTGGGCGTGCGCTGGAACACGGTCAGCCGCGCTGAATGTTCTGCAATCACCGGGATGGACTGGATGGCCGACGATCCAGTGCCGATGATCCCGACACTCTGGCCAGTGAAATCAACACCTTCGTGCGGCCAGCGAGACGTGCGGTAAATCCGGCCCTGATAGTCATCAAGGCCAGCAAAGGTGACATCTGTGGGCACCGACAGGCAACCGGTGGCCAGCACAACGAAACGCGCGGCCACGGTTTCGCCATTGTCATAGCCAATGTCCCAGCCATCATTTGCGGCATCCCAGCGGGCGGTTGCAACCCGCGTGTTGAACTGGATATGCGGATTCAGATCAAATCGGTCAGCAACATGATTGGCATAGCGTAGCAATTCCGGTTGCGGAGCATAGCGTTCGCTCCAGCGCCACTCCCGCTCGAGCTGTTCATCGAAACCGAAGCTATATTCAAGGCTCTGGATATCAACGCGGGCACCAGGGTAGCGGTTCCAGTACCAGGTGCCGCCCACACCGCTGCCGGCTTCAACCACGCGGAACCGCAGGCCCTGCTCCCGGCATTTCAGCGCCATGTACATGCCGGAGAAACCGGCACCCACAATCAGCACATCCAGACGATCCGCCATAGCCCTCTCCCCAGCCAGTGACCCGATAGAATGACGCTAGCATGCAGGGCCGACAGGCAAAGCTGGGACTTTTGGGTGCGACCGGTTGGTAAGGGCAAAACAAAAGGGCCCGGCATCCTGCGATGCCGGGCCCTTCAGTTGTTACCAGACCTCAGGTCAGGCGGCGGGCTTGACCGCTTCCAGCGCTGCCGTCTCAGTCGGTGCCAGCGCAGCCGCGACAGCCGGGGCCGGCGTGGCCAGCGGCGCCGCGCCCTTCAGCGCCGGATAGTCCTTCAGCATTTTGTACCCACCCAGCGGCTTGTTCACGCCCTGGTGGCAGGATGCACAGTTCACCTTGAGCGGATCACCGTGCGGACCGCGGCGGTTGCCATAAGGCCCCTTGCCATTGACCGGCCACACGTCGCCCAGTGCGGTGATATAGTTGTTGTTGATGTCCCGCACCATGCGGATGCCGTACCAGGCGTTCACCCGCTGCGGCCGGCTGTCGTCCCACTTCGCGAAATTGTTCGAGTTGTGGCAGTAGGCACAGTTCACACCCAGACCCTGGCTCATGTGCATCATCAGGCCATAGGTTTTTTCGGTAGACTGAATGCTGGCATTGCTGGCCGCCGTCGGGAAGGCCTTGCCGCCCACCCGGATATTTTCCTTGCCGGCCAGATAGTCGGTAAACGGATCATAGGCGAGGCTGGCATAGGCAACGGTCTTGGCCGGCGTGTTGCCGCCACGCTTGTTGCCCGTGATCTTGCCGGGATCAGGCACGGCGGTCGACCAGTTGTAGGCCGGCACCGGTTTGCCGCGATGGCAGGTCCAACAGGTCACACCGGCATTTTCCTGGTTGCCGAAGTGCGGCGTCCAGTTCGCGTTGATGTTCTGCGTCATCTGCAGCATCTTGCGCGCCACGACCTTGGTGTACTTCTCGTCAGAGGCCATGTTTTCCGGATTGTGGCAGTAGGTGCAACCGGCATCCGGCACATCGCTGCCATCCGGAGCAATCCAGGTGGTCATCGCCTGCATCAGATAGTTGAACTGATCCACCGACACGTCGCCAAGCACCTGGACGTTCTCATAGGCGTCCTTCGACTTGTCGCCGCCGATCATCTCGGCCGTCAGTTCGTACGGCGGGGCCGGCACTTCGCCCACCTTGGCCTTGGTGTCCGGATCGCTGATCTGAACCAGCCCGGTGCCGCGGTAGCCAACCTGCTCCTGCTCCTTCGTGCCCAGCTCGCAGCCAGCCAGCAGCAGCGCCGGCAGGGCGATGGCAACAAGCTTGTTCAGCCGGTTCATTGCGGTGCTCCCGGAAGGGTGGACGGATCAACCACGCCAGTAGCCGGATATTCCAGCGCAAAGCCGTGCTGCACAGCCCAGAGATACCAATTGTCGACAACGGTGCCAGTGAGCAGGATGCCGATGCCGCCCGTGAGCGTGGTCAGCACTGCAAACCACCAGGCCCAGCGGTGGATCGATTCCATCGTGGCGTTCCAGCCCATGGTCCAGCGCCAGAACAGGGCTGCCCGTTCAGAGGCGGTACCGCGATCGGTGATCTGCTCGATTTCACGCTCGCCGCCATAGCGGCCGACGGCCAGGATGGTGGCGCCATGCATGGCGAACAGCAGGGTCGACCCATAGAGGAAAACAATGCTGAGGGCGTGGAACGGGTTGTAGAACAGATTGCCGTAGCGGATGGAGAATGCCGCCGTCCAATCGAGATGGGGGAAGATGCCGAACGGCACGGCTTCCGCCCAGCTGCCCATCATCATCGGCCGGATGAAGCCCAGCACCAGATAGAGCCAGATGGCGGACGCAAAGGCCCAGGCCACGTGCGTGCCCATGCCCAGTTCCTTGGCGCGCACATAGGTGCGTGCCCACCACAGCAGGATCGAAGCGGTCAGGAAGAAACCTGCCGCGATCCACCAGCCGCCATCGTTCAGCGGCACATTCATGGTGAAACCATATTTTGCCGGCGGCGGTTCAAGTGCCAGCCAGAAGAACTGCCGCACGAACTGGATGGGATCCCAGTTCACCGATGCGGCCATGTTCAGGCCCATGATCTCGATGGCGATGAAGCCGCACAGCAGCGATGCCACGCCCAGCGTGCCGAGGTAGACCGGACCGATCTGGGCGCCGCCCAGTTTGCCCATCAACCAGGATGTGCCGAACGGACCGATGCGGCTGTCGTTGTGCGGGCCAAGCGGAACGCCGGGCTCCAGCTCACCGCGGAGCTGCACCTGCGTGAAGATGTTTTGATATGCCATGGCGCGTATCCGTTCTCAGTTCCAGATCGGAAGGTTGAGCCACCAGGTCCACCATTCCGGCCACCCGCGTGACCAGAACGGCCCGGAGATGACGATGCACACCGCGCTCCAGAAGCCGGCGTTCATGGCCAGCAACAAGCCAACACGGTGGATGCCCAGCGTGCCGACCGAATAACCGATCAGATCGCGGAAGAACGTGTCTTCATATTCGGGCGATTTCACCGCTTCACCCTTGGCCGGATTGACCGCCGAGAGCACCAGCGCGCCGTGCAGGCCGAGCGCCAGCGTGGTGGTGAAGAAGAAGCTCACCGCCAGCATGTGGGCCGGGTTGTAGTGGAAATGCAGATATTGATAGCCGGTGTTCGACACCCAATCGAGGTGCGGGAAGATGCCATAAGGGAAACCATGCCCCCAGGCGCCCATCAGCAGCGGCCGGATGACGACCAGCGTGACATAGGCAAAGATCGCCATGCCGAACGCCGCCGGCACATGATACCCCATGCCCAGCTTTCGGCAGATTTCGACTTCGCGCAGCGCCCAGCTGACAAAGGCGCCAATCGCGCAGATCGTCACGATCTGCCACAGCCCGCCTTCGCGCAGCGGCGCCAGGCTGAGGCCATAAGAAAGGTCCGGTGGCGCAATGTTGATAAGCCACGGGTTCCATGTCGGGCCGATGGCGGCTCCGTACAGGATGAGCGCAGTGCCCAGGGCTGCAAAAAAGGTCGTCGTGACTCCGAAGAAGCCGACGTAAAATGGTCCGATCCAGAAATCGAAGAGGTCACCGCCGATCAGCGTGCCCCCACGAACCCGGTATTTGCGTTCAAAACTCAACACCGCCATGGCGCGTCTCCTCCTCGATCCCGCATCTCAGGTCAGCGCATTACCGCCCGGTAATCTACCGATGGCGGATGGGCGGGCAAGTGTGACATACCCGCCCATCACGCCAATGGTATCAGCCGGTCGGGCTGCCTGAGCCAGGTCAGGCGGCCTGGCTGGCTTCGGTGATCGCTGCAGTGGCAGCCGGCTCTGCGCCGTCCAGCCAGTTGTAGCGTTCCGTGCTGAGCAGGATGAAGTGGATCAGGATGGCCAGCGTGAACAGGAAGACCGCGAGTGCGGTCAAAATGCGCTGGGGGTTGAAGGTCTGCCAGATCTTCCACATGGTCTTGGCTCCTTAGACGCGAGGAGCAGCGACGCTGGACGCGTCTGCCTGCTGGATCTGGTGGATTTCCGTGGCCGCGAACGCCTTCTTGGGCCCGAGCCATGGGCGCCACACCCAGACCAGCCAGTGGGCGATGACCGCCACGATCACGAAGAACGCCATCGAGACGACGAAGCCCCGGTGGAACTCCTTCGCTTCGGCGTCGGTCAGGTAGGTACCCGGACCAATCTTGTTGTCACTCATGCCTTTTCCTCCGATGGTTCCGCCGCACGGGCCCGTTATAGGCCCGCCCGACCGGCGACTTTGCGGCGTAGGATGATTCCACCGCAAAGATTGTAAGGCTGGTCAGAGTTGCCCCCCTTTCCAGCCAATTCCCGTCACCCCTTCATGGCAAGTTTGTAACCGTTTGAAAAGAGACTTCTGCGGCTCAATGTCACGCTGCTTGCACTTCGTAAAGCCGGGCTGCGGCGCGCAGGCGCTCCATGGTCACCTGTTTCTCCCCGGCATCACGCGCAGCGCGCTCTGCCGCATCACGCAAACGCTTCGCCGCCGAGATTCGCACCAGCACCGGTTCCTTGTCCACCAGTCGGTCAAGTTCCGAGCGCGCCTCGTCATCCCAAGTCACCGCTTCCAGCAGCCGCGACGGCGTGGCATCGGCCTTGTCCATCATCGAAGACAGCGGCAGGATGTGGAACAGTGCATCGAACAGCGCATTGCACACTTCCTGCATGATCCACGTGCACCCGGCATAGCCCATGAACGGCGTGCCGGTGTGGCGGCGGATGGCGGCGCCGGGGAAGCTGGCGTTGATGTAGATCGAACGGCTGCCGGTTTCGGCCATGTACATGCGTTCGTTGTAACTGCCGAACACGATCAGCGGACTGGACGATCGGATCGATTCGCGCACGGCATCATTGTCGGGCTTCACCCCGGCGTTGCGCTGATAGGCGAACACGCAGGGCATGCCCATGTCGTCTTCCAGAAATACCTTCATGCCGCGCGCATAGGTTTCGGTGGCCACGATGCCGAAGCTGGCGGTGGCAAAGAAATCCTGCGTCACGCTGCGCCACAAATCCCAGAGCGGCTTGATGGTGGTGTGCTTTTCCTTCTCGATGAACGCCTCGGGATCGACCCCCGTGAGTTCGCCCAGCTTGCGCAGAAAGGCCGTGGTACTGGCGAGGCCGATGGGCGCCTGCAGATAGGGCCGCTCCAGCGTCTCGCACAGATTGCGGCCCCATTCGCGGTACATGCACACATTGACCGAGGCATCGGCCAGCCGGCGGATATCGGCGAGGTGCGTGCCCAGCGGGAACACCATGTTCACTTCGCAGCCCATGCCTTCGATCAGCCGGCGGATTTCCGCCAGATCGGATGGCATGTTGAAGGTGCCATATTGCGGCCCGATGATGTTGACGAGCGGCTTCTCGCCCTCTTTGCGGATTTTGGGCGCCGGCATCTTCTTCGGGCCGAATTCCTTCCACAGCCAGGTCAGCGCGCGGTCGGCGGATTGCCACTGATCCTCATCGATGGTGCGTGGCAGGAAGCGCACGATACTGGTGCCTTCCGGCGTCACGCCGCCGCCGATCATCTCGGCGATGGAACCGGTCACCACAACCGAGGGCAGGGCCGGATCAAGTGTGCGCCACGCCCGCTTCATCGCCCCTTCGGTGCCGGTCTTGCCCAGCTCCTCTTCGCCAAGGCCGGTGACGACGATGGGCAGTTCGTGCGGCGGCAGGCCATCGGTGTAGTGAAGCACCGACGTGACCGGCAAATTCTCGCAGCCCACCGGGCCATCGATGACCACCTGCAGTCCCTTCACCGAGGTGAAGCTGTAGACCGCGCCCCAATAGCCGCCGGCCCGATCATGATCGAGGACGAGCATCTCAGTTCCCTATCGCTTCGCTCGCCTTGGCGGCGGCGATCATCTTGCCAGCATATTTCTTCTTGAACTCCGGCCGGTCCTGCGGAACCGCTTCCCAGATCCCGGCGGCATGGCCTTCGCCAACACCCTGGAAAAAGTCCTTCATCATGTCGAACCGCTGCTTGTTGCGCAGGGCGCCATTGATGACCTGCGCCAGGCTGCCGGCACCCGCCGGCCCCATCAGCGGCCGCGCCGAGATGAGATTGGTGAAATACAGGCCAGGCGTTGCCTTCGTCTTGGCATGCTGCACCACCGGCGTGGTGCCGATGGCCAGATCGGGGCCATATTCGTCCACGGCGGCAATATCCTGCTCCAGGCTGGCGCGATACTGGATGCGCACGCCATTGGCCTCCAGCCATTCCCGGTCCGGATCAGACCATCTGGTGCGCGGGCAGGCGGTGCCGACATAAGGCACATCCGCGCCGCTTTCGATCAGCAGACGCGCCACCAGCAGTTCCGAGCCTTCATAGCCTGAAACCGTGATGCGGCCCTTGATCGGCATTGCGGCCAGCGCGCCGGCGATGGCCGGCAGGAAGCGATTCTGCGCCGCCGCCACCGCATCGGCAGAAAGCCCGAAGGCATCGCCAATGGCGGCCAGCCACGCCGCCGTGCCATCACGCCCCACGGGCGCGGAACCAACAATGGTGCGCCCCGCCGCTTCGAATTCGCGCACAGCGGCCGTATAAAACGGGTGGATCGCCGCCACCACCGGCGAGGCAAGCGCCGCATAAAGCTCCCGCCACTCACGAGTGGGCACCACCGGGCCGGCGGTAAGCCCCATCGGCTCCAGCATCATTGAAATGCCCACCGGATCGGCGGGGAACATTTCGCCCAGCAGGGTGACGGTCGGCTTGTCGGGCATCACCGCCGGCGCCGCCACCGGTCCGGCCATCACTTCCTCGCGCGCATATTTCAGCATCGCGCCGGCCAGCACGTCCTTGGCTTCGGCATGGGTGGGCACGCCAAAGCCCGGCACGTCGATGCCGATGATGCGCACGCCGTTGATCGTATCGGGAAGCAGCTGCAGCGGCACACCAGAAGCGGTCGGCACGCACAAGTTGGTCACCACGATCGTGTCGTATTTTTCCGGATCGGCCATGTCGTGCACGGCGTCGCGGATATCTTCGAACAACTTGCCGGTGACCAATGTTTCCGAATTGAACGGCACATAACCCACCGTGCGCCGCGCGCCATAGAAGTGCGACGTGAAGGTGAGACCGTAAACGCAGCAGGCCGAACCCGACAGGATGGTGGCGGTGCGGCGCATCCTGAGGCCAACGCGCAGGCTGCCAAAGGCCGGGCACATGGATTGCGGCTGGTCGTGCGGGCCTTTCGGATAATCCGCAGCGTAGCGTTCCAGAACCTCGGTCTTGCCGGCCTTGGCGGCGGCATCGCGCATCGTGTCGGCACCGGCGTGGCAGCCGGCGCCTTCCGTTGGCACCAGTTCCTCAGACATTGTCGTACACCACTTCCAGGCTGGGCCTGGTTTCGAACACGCCGCCGCGCATATCGGCCTGGGTGGCCGGCTTCAGGAGCACGTTGCCGCCGGTATCCTCGGGCTTGAACAGGCCCAGCAGGCCGTCCTGATCCAGCGGGTTGGGCCGCACCGGCGGCGCGGTTTCCACATTGGCCGCCAGCTCGGCAAACAGCGGCCCCCACTGGCTGTCGGGTGTGCCGATGATCTGATAATTGGCCGATTTGCGGCGGATATCCTCGTGCGCCGGGATCGCCGCCAGCACCGGGATGCCCACCGCCTTGGCAAAGGCGTGGGCTTCGCCAGTGCCGTCATCCTTGTTGATCAAGATGCCGGCCACGCCCACGTTGCCGCCCATCTTGCGGAAATATTCCACCGCCTTGCAGACATTGTTGGCGACATAGAGCGATTGCAGATCGTTCGATCCGACCACGATCACCTTCTGGCACATGTCGCGGGCGATCGGCAGGCCAAAGCCGCCGCACA
>DAITMD010000061.1:0-9881 GCA_036835345.1 Sandarakinorhabdus sp.
CCGGGCGGCGGCTTCATCGCGGCGCTGATCGTCGCCATCGGCATGCTGCTGCAATATCTGGCCTCGGGCTTTGACTGGACCGACGCGCGTCAGCGCATCGGCGAACATTTCCTGATCGCGTTCGGCGTGCTGGTGGCGATGGCCACCGGGCTGGGATCGCTGCTGTTCGGGGCCAATTTCCTGACCAGCAGCTTTGGCTATTTCACCCTGCCGCTGGTCGGCAAGTTCGAACTGGCCACCGCCATGCTGTTCGATACAGGCGTGTTCGCCGTGGTGTTCGGGGCGGTGATGCTGGCGCTGGCGCAATTGAGCCACATCGCGCAGCGCGCCGCCCGCGCCGAACAGGAAGCCGATCAAGCGGCCGATGCCGCGGGCCAGCAGCCATGATCAGCATTGAATTCCTGGTGGCCAGCGCCGTCGCCGTGCTGGTGGCCGGCGGCATCTATCTGGCCTTGCGCGGGCGCAGCTTTCAGGTGGTGCTGGGCCTTACCCTGCTGTCCTATGCGGTCAATCTGTTCCTGTTCGCGTCGGGCCGGCTGATGGTTGACCGGCCGCCCCTGTGGTCGAAGGATGTCAGGCTCTACACCGATCCGCTGCCGCAGGCGCTGGTGCTCACCGCCATCGTCATCACCTTCGGCATGACGGCCTTCGTTGTCGTGCTGGCGCTGCGCAGCTTCCTGGAAACCGGCAGCGATCAGGTGGACGGCGATGATGCGGATGCCGCGCAATGACCTTTGCCGATCAGCTGATCCTGGCGCCAGTTGCGGTGCCGGCGCTGGCGGCACCGCTGGCGCTGCTGGTGATGCGCCGCCGCCGCGCGCTGGGCATCGGAATATCCGCGCTGTCGTGCACGGCCATGCTGGCGGCGGCGCTGCTGCTGCTGGAGCAGGCCAGCGATGGCAGCATCCGCAGCTATGCCGTGGGCGAATGGCCGGCGCCGTTCGGCATCGTGCTGGTGCTGGACCGTTTCAGCGCGATGATGCTGGTGCTGGCGGCCATCCTGTCGCTGCTGGCGCTGGTGCACGGCGTCGCCACCCGCGCCGATCGCGGCGGCTGGCATTTCCACCCGCTGCTGCAATTCCAGCTGATGGGCCTGAATGGCGCCTTCCTGACCGGCGATCTGTTCAACCTGTTCGTGTTCTTCGAAGTGCTGCTGATCGCCTCCTATGGCCTGATGCTGCACGGGCAGGGGCGGGCGCGGCTGAAGGCGGGGCTGCAATATGTCATCGTCAACATCGTTGGCTCCTCGCTGTTCCTGATTGCGCTGGGCCTGCTCTATGCACTCACCGGCACGCTCAACATGGCCGATATGGGGGCCAGGGTGGCGGCCATCGGCCCTGACGATCAGGGCCTTCTCAGGGTGGCGGCGCTGCTGCTGGTCAGCGTGTTTGCATTGAAGGCGGCGCTGGTGCCGCTGCACCTGTGGCTGCCGCGCACCTATGAAGTCACCACGCCGGCCGTGGCGGCGCTGTTCGCGATCATGACCAAGGTTGGCGTCTATGCCATCATCCGGGTGGTGCCGCAGATTTTCGGCGATGCGGCCGGCGCGGCGGCCTGGGCCCCGGCGCCGTGGCTGCTGCCCGCCGCCATGATCACTGCCATCGTCGGCTTTGCCGGCGTGTTCACCGCGCGCAGCCTGTCGGAACAGGCGGCCTATGCCGTCATCGGCTCCACCGGCACACTGATGATTGCAGTGGCCGGCTGGCAGGCCGATCTGCTGGCCGCCGCGCTATATTATCTGGTCCACTCCACCATCACCGGGGCGGCGCTGTTCCTGGTGGCCGATGTGGTCGCCCGCCGCCGCGCCGGACAGGCCGATCAAACCAGCGCCGGGCCGGATTTTGCCCTGCGCAGCACGGTGGGCCTGATGTTCCTGGCCGCCGCCATCGCCGCCGCCGGCCTGCCGCCGCTGTCGGGCTTCATCGGCAAGCTGCTGGTGCTGGGGGCCTGGGCCGGATTGCCGGGGTGGCCGGCAGTTTTCGCGGTGATCCTGGGCACCACCCTGTTTGGCGTCATCGGCTTTGCCCGCGCCGGCAGCGTGATCTTCTGGAAGGCCGCAGCCGCTGACACGCCGCCCGCCGCCGCCAGCCGCGGCGATCTGATTGCCGCCATCGCCGCGCTGGCGCTGCTGGCGCTGCTGTTCGCCGCCGCCGGGCCGGTGACGCGGTTCACGGCCGCCGCCGCCGGGCAGCTGCTGGATCCCGCCGCCACCGCCGCCGCCGTGCTGGGAGGCCGCTGAGATGCGCCGCCTCATCCCCCATCCCGGTCTGTCGGCGCTGCTGGTGGTGTTCTGGCTGCTGATTGCCAACAGTGTCAGCTTCGGCGCGCTGCTGATCGGGGTGATCGTCGGCATCGCCCTGCCGATCTTCACGGCGCCGTTCTGGCCCGGCCGCCCCAAGGTGAACCTGCTCGCCGGCGCCGCCTATCTGCTGGTGGTGCTGCGCGACATATTGGTGGCCAATATCGAAGTTGCGGCAATCATCCTGCTGCGCCGCAACCGCGATCTGCGCCCCGGCTGGCTGGTCATCCCGATGGAGCTGTCCACGCCCGAAGCCATCACCGTGTTCGCCGGCACCATCAGCCTGACCCCCGGCACGGTATCGTCGGATGTGTCGTCGTGCGGGCGCTATCTGCTGGTCCACGCGCTGGATGTGGCTGATCCGGCCGCAGAAATCGCCCGCATCAAATCCCGCTATGAAACGCGGCTGCAAAAGGTGTTCCCATGATCGGTCATGCGGTGATGTTCGGCTTTGCGTGCCTGGCGCTGGCGCTGGCGTTCAACCTGTGGCGGCTGCTGCGCGGCCCCACCCTTGCCGACAGGATCGCCGCGCTGGATACGATGGTCATCAACGCCATCGCCATCATCCTGCTGTTTGGCATTGCAGGCGGCAGCGACATCTCGTTCGAAGCGGCGCTGCTGCTGGCGATGGTCGGCTTTGTCGGCACCGCCGCCTACTGCAAGTTCCTGCTGCGCGGAGACATCGTGGAATGATCGCGCCCGGCAGCCCGATGGACCTGCTGATCAGCGCGCTGATCGTGATTGGCGCGGCCTTCGCGCTGATCGGCAGCTGGGGTCTGGTGCGGCTGCCCACGCTGATGGAGCGGCTGCACGGCCCGACCAAGGCGACCACGCTGGGGCTGGGCGGCATGCTGATCGCATCGATGCTGTATTTTTATGTGCAGCGCGGCAGCTGGTCGACGCACGAACTGCTGATCACCCTGTTCCTGTTCATCACCGCGCCGATTTCCGCCAATCTGATCGCCAAGCTGCACCTGCACCGGCTGCGCACCGATGCCGACAGCGAAATCTGCAGCCCGGCCGGCCCCCCGCCCGCACACCCCGGAACCGGCGACTGGGCCACCTATCAGGCCCCCCAACCCGACAGCCCGGCCCGCACCGCTTCGGAATGACGTGCACCGCCTTGCGCTTTGGCGGGCCTTCACCTAGGGCAGCCATGCGTCGGGGAGTGGCGCAGTCTGGTAGCGCATCTGCTTTGGGAGCAGAGGGCCGCAGGTTCGAATCCTGTCTCCCCGACCAACTTTCCCCTGCATGATGACTGCTTGCCAGCAACGCTGCGTCTGTCCCGCCAAGGGTGCTGCTGGCCGGCGGTCATGGTCACCGCGAACGGGTGCGTTGTCGCAATGGCATCGGTCAGATGGCAAATCCGGCCTTCATCCAGATGCGTGTCTGGTTGCCGAACTGGCCGAAAAGGCCGGACACATCCCCCGCGAACAGATCGGCCCCCACCGTCATGCTGAAGCGGTCGCTGGTCTTCCATTCAATGGCAGGGCGCGCCATCAGGTCGCCGCGCTGCAGATCGGCCAGCACTTCGGCGCGCAGCCGGATGCGGTCGCCGGCCAGGTCGCGGTGCACGCGCAATGTGCCAACCACATCGCGGGCCGGTCGCGCCAGAACCGTGCCATCAGCCGACACCTGGTCCACCACCAGCTGCGCATTGACGAACAGCCCGGCGGGCGCCTGCCAGTCGACGCCAAGCCCGGCGATGGTTCGGGGGCGCCGCACCACGGCGAGGAGGCCGGTGCGGGCTGCGTCGAGGTTGAGCGGCTGGTCGGGGATATGGGCCACCTCCAGGCGCCAGACCGTCGCGCCAGCGGGTAGCACCAATGATCCCCCCATCAGCGATCGCAGCGGATAGGAAAGCCCGACCATCCTGCCGGCTTCAACCGGTACCGGCACCAGCAGCGGATCGGTTTCCGGGCCGCGAAAGAACAGGGCGCTGGCATCCAGCCGACCGACCGTGCCGGTGGCGCGCACGCCCCAGGTCGCGTCCGCCAGCGCCCGGTCGCGCGGGCTGGCGGCAGCCGCCATCCCCGATGCCTCAAGTCCGGCGGTAAAGCGCGGCGCGCGCACATCAAAGGCATCGCCCGGCAGGGCTTGCTGGTTCACGCTGGGATCGGGAGAAAAGGCGGCGTCAAGGGACAGGCCGCCCAGCCTGGCCTGCGCACGCATCGTCCAGCGGCCAAGGCGCTGCGGGCGCACGTCGGTTGCCACCCAGTCACGCCGGCGCACCGGGTCGAAACGGTCTGTCACCTGCACGCCGTCCAGAACGCCCCACGCCACGACCTGCTTGCCCAGCGTAAGGCGAAGGGTGCCGGCATCGATGCGCGCCGTCAGCCGGTCAAGCTCCAGCCGGCCGCCATCGCCCAGCTGCAGTGGCCGTGACCACGGCGCATAGGTGTCGCGGGTGCCAAGGCCGGTCAGATCAGGGGCAAATTCAAGCCGCGCGGCCAGATCAAGGCTGATGCTGCCCGATGGCCGCCCTTGCCATGCAGGCAGCACAGTTGCGCGGGCCAGGCTGACGTGACCATCGCTGGTGCGCAGACCCCACCAGGCGTCCGCTTCGAGACGCGCCTGCGCCGCAGCCGGCATCGATGCCAGCAGCAGCGCTCCGACGAACGCCGCCCTAACGCAGACGCGGCGGGCCATCGGACAGCCGATCAGGCGCAAAGCTGGACAAGGCGAGGCCGGGCGCATCGCGCATGTCGGTGAAATGCACTTCGGTGCTGTGGCCCGTCTGCAGGTTGCTGGCGACAAAGCGCATCGCTGTCCAGGTGGTGCCGATGCGTTCCACCGCCCGCACCTCGATGCGCTTCAGGGGCCGGCCCTCGCGGTCATCGAAACTGATTTCCACCGGAAACAGGGAGGCCGGATCAACCAGTGCCCTAAAGGCGCCATAGCCCATGGCGCGGGCCTCGGCCGGGGTGCGGGCGGTGCCATTCAGCACCAGCAGGCGGCGGCCGCCTCGCTCGACGGTCTCCCCGCCAGAGAATTGCCACAGGTCAGGCGGAAAGCGGAAATTGTCGCGCAGGTCGCCATAGCTGAGGTCGGTGCCCAGAAACGCCTCGCCGCGCTGCGCCGCCGGGATGCGGCGCACCCGTTCGGTTGCCGGCAGGAAGAGATAGGCGTCTTCGGGCCGGCCAGGCTTGTCCACGGTCAGGAAGGCGGTGCGAGCGATGGCGGCCGGCTGTTCGAAATGGATGGCCAGGCGCATCCCATCGGCACGATCGGCGTGCAGCATCACGGCCCGGCGATCGCGGCTGCTGCCCGACTTTGCCATGAGGCGAAAATGCATCACCCCGGTGCGGCCCTGGGCGGCGGGCCTGTCCCAGATCTGCCGGGCCAGCCCATCGGCTGTCGGCGCGGCCTGAACCGGGCTGGGCGCGAGGAACAGCGCACCTGCCAGCACCGGCAGCAGCATCGCCGCGCGCGCCGGGCCGGCCACGAGCCGAGGGACCTTCCCGCCGAGCACGAACAGCGCCGGCAGCAGCAGCAGCGCGCCGAACAGGCTGCCGAACGCGCCGGCTGCCACCAACAGGCCGAACCAGCGCAGCGGCGGCGCCGACGACAGGCAGATGGTGGCCAGTGCCACCCCCAGCGCGACCGCACACCAGAAGCAGGCGCGGGCAATGGCGACATATTCGCTGTCCATCGCCGCAGCCAGGCTGGCGCCCTCCTGCTGGCGGCGGCGCACATGGCTGATCAGATGGATGGCGAAATCAACGCCAAGGCCGGTGGCGATGGCTGCCGTCATCGCGGTGGCCGGCGCAATGTCGATGGCGAACGCGGCCATGGCAGCGTTGACGCCCAGCACGCCCACGCCCACGGGCACCATGGCCAGCAGCGCCAGCGTGATGCTGCGCAGGGCCAGCGCCGTGACCAGGAACACCATGGCGAAGGCCACGGCAATGCCGCGCCAGTGGGTGGCGGCCAGTTGCTGCATCCAGCCTTCATTCACGGCAAGGCGCCCGCTCACCTCGCCGGCAAGACCGGTGTCGCGCGACCAGGCGGCCACGACGTCGCGCAGCTGGCGCACCACCGGCTGGGTTTCGGAAAATCTGTCGGTGCCAAGGCGGGCGCGGATCAGCGCGTGGCGCTGGTCGCTGTCAATCTGGGCGCGGAAATCCTCGGGCGCGCTGCTGGCTTCATAGAGGAACATATATTGCGCCGGCGCCGCCGGATCGGATGGCAGCCGATCCGCGGGCGCGCCGGTGAGCACCTTGTGCATATGGGCGATCTGCTGATCGATGGCGGTGACCCGGCCGACATGGGGCAGGCCGCCGATGCGCGCGCGCAGATCGGCGATGGCCGACAAGGCAGCGGGCGTCATCAGATCCGCGCCGTCGGGCGCGCTGATCGCAACGTCGAGGGCGTTGATCCCGCCCAGCGCCGCATTCAGCCGCACATCGGCAGTACGCACCGGATCGGCCGCTGTGAAATAGCGCTGACGCTCATAATCGGCGCGCACGCCGGCGGCGAGCAGGGCCATGGCCAGCACCGCAGCCCCGACCAGCCCCAGCATGGCGCGCGGCCGGGCCAGCGCGGCGGCGGTGATGCCCGCCAGCGCCCGATCGATGGCGCGGTTGGCGGCGCCTTCCGGTCTGGCCGCGCCGCCGGCAGGCGCAAGGCGCAGCAGCAGCATCACCGCCGGCAGCAGCGTGAGGCTGAGCAGCAGCGCCGCCGCCACGCCCACGGCGGCAAACAGCCCGAACTCGCGGATCGGCACCATGCCGGCCCCGGAGACCAGCCCGAGGAAGGCGACGATGGTGGTGAGGCTGGTGAGCAGCACCGGCGCGAAGGTGCGCCGCAGCGCCTGTGCGAGGGCGGCATCGCGGGGCAGCCCCGGGGTTTCGCGCAAGAGCGCCAGATAGACGCTCTGGATATGCACACTGTCGGCCACGGCAATGGCCATCACCACCACCGGCAGGGCGGTGGAGATGAGATAATAATGCGCCCCGGCCCAGCCCATCGCGCCCAGTGCCGCAGCGGCGGACAGCGCCACCACCAGCAGCGGGCCAACGATCGCCCGCCACGACCGGAAGGCCAGCCACAGCACGCCGAACACCACCAGCACGGCGGCCGGCACGAAGATGCGCGTGTCCTGGCTTACCATCCCGGCCAGGCGGGCGTTCATGGCGGCCACGCCGGCGACATGGACTGTCCAGCCCGCAGGTGCCAGCCGTTCGGCAGCCGTGCGGATCTGGTCCACCGCGGCTTCGGCATGGTTGGGATCATCAACCGGCACGATCAGCACCAGCATGCTGCCGTCGGCTGATGCCAGCACATCCCGGTACATCGGCATGGCTTCGAAGCGGGCGCGCGTGGCGGCGACTTCGGCTGGCGACAGGGGGGTGTCGGTCAGGATGGTGTCCACGTTCAGATCGCCGCCGGTGCCCGTGATGGCCTTTTCGCTAGCGATGGACTGAATGTCGCGGGCGCGCACGCCAGGCACGGTGCGCAGGGCTTCGTGCAGGTCGCGCAGCGCGGCAAGGCCCGGCGCCGAAAAGGCGGTGCCGCCGGCCGGCGCGGCCAGCCCGATCACCACCGGGTCTTCGATGCCGAACAGGGTGCGCGCCCGGTCCCGCGCGATGGCAGCCGGGTGATCGAGCGGGACGAAGGCATCCACCGAACCGTCGCGCGTGATGCGCGGCGCGCCGGCGGCGATGGCCAGCGACAACAGCACGCTGGCCAGCAGCACCAGCCAGGCCAGCGCCCGGCCGCCGCGCTGGGCGCTGCCCAGCAGCGTGTCGGCCAACCCGTCGGCAAGCGCCTGCGTTTCGCGTCCCGTCATCCCCCGTCTCCCGTGTTCCCCGGCACCAGAAGCCACCTGAACGGAAGAACGCGATCCGCCGGCAAAAGCGGACACGGCGGCGGTGCGCGCATCGGACAGGGTTGCGAATCAAAGGACTTGGGCTAGCCTCGCGCGGGAAGGGGAGATGTTCCGGTGTTCGAAGCACAAGCCAGTGTCTGGGAGCCGCAGGATGCAGGCGCGGACGTGCCGGCTGCCGGCGTGGCCGCCTATGCGCCCGCCGCGCGGCTACAAGCCCGCAACCTGATCGAACGCCATTATGCCCTGCTGATCGACGTGGCGCGCGCCAAGCGGCGGCGCGCGCGGCTGGGCGACACGATGGGCACCGTCGATCTTCTCCACGAAGCCTATGCGCGGCTGGGAACCCGCGAGACGTTCTGCGATGATGCCCACTTCATCCGCGCCGTGAACCTGGCCATGCGCCACGTCATCATCGATCATGCGCGCGGCAAGCTGTCGGCCAAGCGCGGCGGCGGGCAGCGCGCGGTGACGCTGGACGAACAGTCGCCGGTGCTGCCGGAATTTTCCGAAACGCCCGAGCAGATTCTTGGCATCGCCAGCCTGCTGAAGGGCCTTGAGGCGATGAATCCCCGCTGGCTGCTGGTGGTCGACGCGCGCTATTTCGGCGGGATGACCGAAACCGAAACCGCAGCCGTGCTTGGTGTGTCGGAACGCACAATCCGGCGGGATTGGGTGGAAGCGCGGGCCTGGCTGGCACAGCAGATGGGCGTTGCAGCCGCCTGACGCGCGCGGCACGGCTTCATCATTTCAAAATCTTTTGTGCAGCTTGTCCGGATGGCCTGCCGTATTGCGTTCCTGTCCCCGGGCGCGTGTTCCAGCGCGCCGCTTTTCAGGGAAAGGGGAAGGTTGCAATGCGCATGATCAAGCTTCTGGCCGGGGCCGCGCTGCTGGCCGCTAGCAGCCCGGCGCTGGCCGTCACCAGCGTGCTGGATTTCGACGCCGGGCTGGCCTGCAACGCCGTATGCGTGAACGGCGGCCAACTGCGGCAGACCTATGGGGACACCGCCGATGTCGATGTGTCCTACCGGTCGCGCGGCACCTTTGGCGATGGCGCGGTTCTGATCAACACCATGTTCTGGTGGAACACGGGTTTTGGCGATCTGCAGGGCGTGGCCTGGAGCGGCGGCGTGACCGAAGTGCGCTTCGATCTGCTTACGCCGGGCAAGACCATCACGCTCGACGGTTTCGACATGGCGCGCTTCACCGGGCCTGCGCTCACGGAACTGCGCATCTACGATACCGATTTCAACCTGCTGTGGAGCGTTGCCGATCAGCTTGCGCCCACCGGTCAAAGCCTGAGCTATTCGCCCGGCGTGTCCTCCACGCTGGGCCTGATCCTGCAGCACGGGCCGGATGCCAGCAATCGCGGGTTCGACAATATCCGCTTCACCATCAGCGACACGCAAGCGGGCGGCCCGGCGGTGCCGGAACCGGCAAGCTGGGCCATGCTGCTGGCCGGATTTGGCCTGGTCGGCGGCCTGTCGCGGCGGCGCCGGGTCATGCTGCGGGTGGGGGCATGACCGGCGGCTGGCCGGCCGCACCAGCTCGGCCGGCCAGCCACGCCCGGGCGCGTTGGTGGCGGGCCAGAAAATCCGTACCGCGCATGTAGCCGGGATTGCTGGCCACATCGCCCAGGATGCGCTGCGCCCGTGCAAGATCGCCGGCGGAAGCCACAACATATGCGCGGCTGATCATGCTGGAGCGATTGGGCTCCTTCAGACTGTTTTCCCGGGCATCCAGCCTCGCCTGCTC
>DAITMD010000062.1:0-9879 GCA_036835345.1 Sandarakinorhabdus sp.
TGATCGCCGCCAAGGGCCGCTGGATGAACGAAGACATGGCCCGCTGGGCCGCGCGGGACGGAACCGTGCTGAAGATGAATCCGTTTTTCCCGGTCAACACCATCACCTTGATGCGCATCCTGGCCGGGCTGGAGGGCGATGTGCGCTTTGCTGCCACCTTGGACACGCTGTTTGCCGGCCTGTGGCAACACGGCCGCAATCTGGCGGACATGGCCGTATTGCACAGCACATTGCTGGAGGGCGGCCATGATGCCGATGCGCTGATTGCACTGGCCGCCGCGCCCGAGGTGAAAGCCCGGCTGATCGCCAACACCGAAGCCGCCGTGGCCCGCGGCGTGTTCGGCGCGCCCACCTGTTTCGTGGCCGGCGAGATGCATTTCGGGCAGGACCGGCTGGAGTGGGTTGAACGCGCGGCGGCGGCATGAAAAACGGCCCGGCAGGTTTCCCCGCCGGGCCGCAATCAGTGCATCAAACCTGTCAGATCAGTCGCGGTTGCCCATGAAGCTCAGCAGGAACTGGAACAGGTTGATGAAGTTCAGATACAGCGTCAGCGCGCCCATAACGGCGGACTTGCCGGCAAACTCGCTGCCCTGCACCTGATAATAAAGTTCGCGCAGGCGCTGGGTGTCATAGGCGGTGAGGCCGGCGAACACGAGCACGCCGATGATGTTCACCGCCAGCTGCAGTGCGCTGGACTGGATGAAGATATTGGCGATCATCGCGATGATGATGCCAATGAGGCCCATGAACAGGAAGCGGCCCCACGCCGACAGATCCTTTTTCGTGGTGTAGCCATAAAGGCTGAGCGCGCCGAAGCTGGCGGCGGTGACGAAGAAGGTCTGCGCGATCGACGCGCCGGTGTAGCGGGCGAAGATCGTGCTCATGGAAACGCCCATCAGCGCGGCAAAGCCCCAGAACAGCAGTTTGAGCGTCGATTCCTGCATGCGGTGCAGGCCGAAGTTCATGCCCAGGATGATGCCCAGCGGCGACAGCATGGCGATCCAGCCCATGATCGTGGGCCGGCCGATTTCGTTGAAGAACACCGCAAACAGCGCCGGGGTAGAATAGACCAGCAGCGCGGTGATGCCGGTCAAGAGCACGCCTGACGCCATATAGTTGTAAATCGACAGCATATAGCTGCGCAGCCCGGCATCATAGCCGGCATCAACGTCATTCGGGGCCTGGGCCCGGAAGGCCGCGAGGCGAGGGTCCACTTGGTTGGCCATCGTCAAATTCCTCCTGTGACCGGCGACTGTCGAAACGGGGGGCCGGCTCGCTATCCAATATCAGTCATCTTGCCCGAAATTTCAATGATTGGCCATTACCAAAAGGTCATCAATACTGTCGCAGCACCGCCGCAGGCCGGGCCGACAGCGCCCGCCAGTTGCCGACAAGGCCCAGCCCCACGGTGGCCGCCGCGCCCACCGCCACCGTCAGGATCACGCGCGGCCAGTCCGGCGTCCACGGCAGGCTGAACACCTGGGTGATGACAAACCAGCCCGCCGCGCTGCCCAGCACCAGCGCCAGCACGCCGACGATTGCGGCAATCAGGCCATATTCGGCCAGCGTCGCCCACGCCACCTGCCGGCGCGTGGCGCCCAGCAGCTTCAGCAGTACTGCATCATAAGTGCGGGCGCGCGCGCCGGCGGCAATCGCGCCCACCAGCACGGCGATGCCGGCCGCCACGGTCACGCTGGCGGCGGCGCGGATGGCGGCAGAAAGCTGCCCCAGCAGTTCCTGCACCTGGCCGATCACATCCTTCACGCGGATGACGCTGGCGGTGGGATAGGCGCGGCTGATGGCGCGCGACACACCGCTGTCATTGGCAGTGGGGGCCTGCACCGTGGCCATCCAGCCGTGCGGCGCTGCCTCCAGCGCGCCGGGCGCGAACAATATGGCGAAGTTGAAGCCCAGCGACTGCCATTCGATGGCGCGGGTATTGGCAATGCGCGCCGTCACCTCCACGCCCAGCACCGAAACGCTTAAGCTGTCACCAATCTTCAGATCAAGCGCGCGGGCTGCCTCTTCATCCAGCGAGATCAGCGGCGGGCCGGCATAATCTTTGGGCCACCATTTGCCCTGCACCAGCGTGTTGCCGGGCGGGAAATCGGCAGCGTACGACAGGCCGCGATCGCCGCGCAGGATCCACGCTTCGGGCACCTTGATCTGTTCTGCCGGCACGCCGTTCACCGCCGTGACCGGCCCGCGCAAGGACGGCACCATCACCAGTGCCGCTCCGGGGGAGGCGCGTTCCACCGTGGCGGCAAAATCGTCTTTCGCTTCATTGGGGATATCCAGCACGAAGAAACTGGGTGCCTTGGCCGGGATGGTGCGGTTGATCTGCCCGGCCAGATTGCCCTCGATCGTGGCCAGCGTGGCAAACAGCGTGAGGCCCAGCCCCAGCGCCACGATCAGATTGCGGGTGGGCGCGCCGGGGCGGTGCAGATTGGCCAGCGCGAGCCGCGCCAGCGTGGAACGCGGCTTGGGCAGGCGCGCTGCCACATATTTCACCAGCGCCGCCAGCGCCCACAGCAGCAGGATCAGGCCCACCGCGCCGCCCAGAAAGCCCATCACGAACAGGCGCTGATCGGCCAGCGCGATGGTGAGCGCCAGCACGGTGATGGCGGCGGCAGCGATGGCGGCGATGCTGCCCCAGCCGGGGCGGACCTGCCGTTCGGTCAGGCTGCGCAGCAGGCGCGCGGCCGGCAGCATCGCCCCCTGCCCCAGCGGCCACAGCGCAAAGGCCAGTGCCACCAGCAGGCCATAGGTGGCGGCCAGCCCCAGCGCCTGCCACTGCGGGCCGGGCGCCGGCGGCACCGGCAGGCTGCTGGCCGCCAATTGCCCGACCAGCGCCGGCGTGGCGGCGCCCAAAGCCAACCCGATCAGCACAGCCGCCGCCGACACCAGCCCCAATTGCCACAGATAGACGGCGCGGATGGTGGCGCTGTCGGCGCCCAGAAGTTTCAGCATGGCGATGGTGCGGGTGCGCGCCGCCATATAGGCCGACACGCCGCCGGCAACGCCCACCCCCGCCACCACCAGCGCGGTGAGGCCGACAAGGGTGAGAAACTGCCCCAGTTGCGTGATGAAATTGCGCGCGCCGGGCGCACCGTTGTTGCGATCACGCACGCGGCCGCCGGTGCCGGCAACTGCCCGCAGCGTCTCGCGCGCCTGCGCCAGCGACACGCCGGGGTTCAGCTTCACGCGCAGATCGCTGGTGTAAAGACTGCCCAGCGTGATGAGATCGGCCTTGGGCAGATCGGCGCGGTGGATCACCAGACCAGGGCCAAAGCCGAAGCCGTCGGCGGTGCGGTCAGGCTCTTCCAGCAGGGTGCCGGCATAGGTGAGTGTGGCCTGCCCCAGCAGCAGCCGGTCGCCGGGTTTCAGGCCCAATTTGTCGGCCAGCGCCGGCTGCGCTGCGGCATATCCGGGCTTCAACGTCCCGCCGCCGCTGATCACCGCACGCCCGAACAGCGGCCATGTATCATCCACCGCCTTGACTTCGGCCAGCACGGGATCGCCGCCGGCCTCGCGCGCCACCATGCCGCGCAGTTTCACCACTTCGCCGATGCTGCCGATGCTGGCCGCTGCCTCGCGCTGGGCCGGGCCGGGCATCGCGCCCGACAGGCGCAGCGCCACATCGCCGCCCAGCAGCAGCTGGCCCCGGTCCGCCAGCCCGGCATTGATGGCACTGGCCAGGCTGCCGACGCCGGCCAGCGCCGCCACGCCCAGCACCAGGCACACGGCCAGGATGCGCAGCCCGGCCAGCCCGCCGCGCAGTTCGCGCAGCGCCAGTTTGAGGGACAGGCTCAGAGCGTTTCCGCCAGAAAATTGGTCAGCGCCAACCACGAACGGCGATCGGCATCGGCGCTGTACTGGATGCCGCCGGCCGGGTTGTTGGCCTGCGGTGCGGTGAAGGCGTGATAGGTGTGGCCATAGGCGTGGATCTGCCAATCGGCCCCGGCCGCATTCAGTTCATGGCCCAGCGCCACGGTGGCATCGGGCGGGGTCATCGGATCATCCCAGCCGTGCAGCACCAGCACCTTGGCGCTGATCTGCCTTGGCTCCAGACCGCTGGGCGCATAGACACCGTGGAAGCTGACCGCGCCCTTCACCCGCGCATCGCCCGAACGCGCCACATCCAGCGCGCACAGCCCGCCAAAGCAATAGCCGATGATGGCGATGCGTTCGGCGTCCACCATCGGGTGGGCTTCGGCGGCCGAAACCGCCGCCAGCAGCCGGCGCTGCAGGCCGGCGCGGTTTGCCATCCACGGGTTCATCAGGTGGCTGTTGTCTGCCATCGGATCGCCGCGCTTGCCCTTGCCGTACACATCGATGGCAATCGCGGCATAGCCTTGCGCCGCCAGTTTGCGCGCGGCGGCGTTGTCTGCCTCTGACTGGCCGGCCCAGTTGTGGGCGATCAGCACGCACGGGTGCGGGCCGGGGCCAGCGGGCAGCGCAACAAAGCCTTCCAGTTCATCGCTTCCATCAAAATAGCTGAACAACGTCATGAGAAATATGTCCTTATTCGGCGGCTTGTTGCAGGGCGGCGCGATCATCGATGATCAGGCCGTCGCGCATGGTGATGATCCGGTCGCAGCGCTGCGCCAGTTCGGCATCGTGGGTGATCAGCACCAGCGTCGCCCCGGTTTCCGCCAGCCGGCCATAGAGCAACTGCACGATGGTCTCGCCGGTGGCGGCATCCAGATTGCCGGTGGGCTCATCGGCAAAGATCAGCGCCGGGCGGCCCACCAGCGCACGGGCAATGGCCACGCGCTGCTGTTCGCCGCCCGACAATTGCGTGGGATAATGCGTCAGCCGGTGGCCCAGCCCCACCGCTTCCAGTTCGGCGCGGGCGCGGGCCTGCGGATCGGCTTCGCCGGCCAGTTCCAGCGGCACCGCGACATTTTCCAGCGCAGTCATGGTGGGGATCAGGTGAAAGGCCTGCAGCACGATGCCGATGCGGCCGCGCCGGGCGCGGGCCAGGCCGTCTTCGTCAAGCCGGGAAAAATCCGCGCCGGCAATCATCACCTGCCCGCCGCTGGCGCGCTCCATGCCCGACAATATCGCCATGGCCGATGATTTGCCCGAACCGGATGGCCCCAGGATCGCCACACGCTCCCCGGCGCGGATTTGCACCGTCAGGCCGCGCAACACATCCACTGCGGCATCACCATCGCCAAGGCGGAGGGTGACATCGCGGGCATCAATGACAATATGGCTGTCCATGCGGTTCCGCAGTTGAATGAGGAAATGAGTCTTGCCCGAATTAGGCGTCCCACGCACGGTTTACCAGATGGCTCTGGCGATTTGCGCGCTGTTCATGTCGCAGGCGGGAAACGCCGCGCCGCAAAGCGTGCTGGCCTATGGCGATTCCCTTTCGGCCGGTTATCGGCTGCGGCCGGGTGAAGGCTTTGCCCCGCAGCTGGAAAAGGCGCTGAAGGCACGGGGCCGCGACGTGAAGGTGATCGGTGCCGGCGTGTCGGGCGATACCAGCACGCAAGGGCGGGCGCGGGTGAACTGGGTGCTGGCCGGGCTGAAGCAGCCGCCCGACGTGGTGATCCTGGAACTGGGCGCCAACGACATGCTGCGCGGCCAGCCGCCGGCCACGGCCAAGGCCAATATCGATGCGATGGTGAAGGCGTTTCAGGCCAGGGGCAGCCGCGTGCTGATCGCCGGCATGCGTGCCACGCCCAATCTGGGCCGCGCCTATGTGACCGAGTTCGAGGCGTTGTATCCGGCGGTGGCGAAGGCCAACAAGGCGGCGCTCTATCCGTTCTTCATGGACGGGGTGGCGGCGCAGCCGGCGCTGCTGCTGGGCGATGGCATGCACCCCAATCCCAAGGGAGTGGCGGTGATCGTGAAGCGCATGCTGCCGGCGGTAGAGCGCGAACTGGACGCGAAGGCGCGCAGCAAGGAGCCTGGCACGGCCCGGCGTTAACATATTTTCAGCTTTTCCTTCACACTCGATCCTGCTAACAAGGTTACGCATCCGTTGATTTTGGCGGTTGCTGTTTTGCGTTTGCGGGGGAATTTGGTCATGTTTACGCGTCTTGTTGTTGCCGGCTCATTTTCGCTGGTGGCAGGTGCAGCCAATGCATCCATTCTGGTGACGGCCGAAGCGCCGACGGTGCAGAATACAACGGCCGGATTTTCGGCCATCGGCGTCGAAACCTTCGACGGCATCGCCACCGGAGCCGGGCAGAATTTCACCACCGATTTCGGCGGTTCGGTGTTTTCCGGTACCTACACCAACGTCCGCATCGATCCGGCCAATCAATTTGGCGGCGCCGGCGGCAACACCAATCATGCCGTGACCTTCACCGGCACCGGCTTCACGCTGGACCTGTCCAGTTCCGAAGCGGGCGGGGTCAATTATTTCGGCTTCTGGCTGTCGGCGCTGGATGGGCAGAACCAGCTGAAATTCTTCAACGGCGGCAATCTGGTCTACAGCTTCACGGCCAGCAACGCGCTGACCTTCATCAACAATCAGCCGAACGCCGCTGATTATTTCTGCAATCCGAACCCGGCCTTTGCCGGCCAGAATTGCGGCGAGCCCTATGCCTTCCTGAACTTCTATGGTCTGGATGGCACCACCTTCGATCGCATCCAGTTCTTTCAGGATCCGGTGAGCGGCGGTTACGAAAGTGATAACCACACTGTCGGGCGCTGGACGACCATCACCGGAGACCCGCTGGGTGTGCCGGAACCGGCCAGCTGGGCCATGCTGATCGCGGGCTTCGGCCTGGTGGGCGTCAGCACGCGCCGCCGCCGGGTGACCGTCACCGCCTGACCGGCCGCACAGACAAGTCTGAGTATCTCCGCCCGGCCCCCGCTCCGGGCGGAGATGTCGGTTACGCGGCCACCGCGCGGCGGCGGCGTCGCATGGCTGAACCGGTAAGGCCGAAACCCGCCATCAGCATCGCCCAGGCGGCCGGTTCCGGCACGGCCAGCGGGCCGGGCACCGGGTTGGGCACGATGCCAACCGGCGAAACCGAAGCGCCGCCGGGCACCCAGGTGCCGGTGATGGCCGACCATTGGCCCACCGTGTGATTGTCGCTTTCATAGCCGCCGCCGGTCACCTGATCGAACACGATGCGATCAAAGCTGGTGCCGCCGTGCGCGTAAAAATTCAGGAAGGCATAAGGTTCCGTGCAGTTGCGGGCCGCAGGAAGATTGGGGTTGCACCGATAGGCGGCAGCGTTGGGCTGGGCATTGACGAAATTGCGCAACACCGTGGCATCAAAGCTGAACAGCAGAACAGCATCATCAAAGAACCGCACCGTGTTGCCATTGTCCAGCGCCGACAGCCAGAAGCCGAAATAGGTGACGCCGCCGGGCAGCGTCGTGGCCAGATCCAGCGTGAAGCCGGGGCTGCCGAACTGCACCGCATAGCGGCCGCTGCCGCCGGCACCGCCATATTGATCGGCGTTGTTCACCCGGACGCCCGTGTAGGTTCCGGTAAAGCTGCTGGCGCCAAAGCTGGTGCTGAACGTCTGGTTGACCCCGGCGCTGCGGCTGTCGAAATTTTCGATACCCACCGAACCGAACGCCGCGGTGCTGTTCTGCACGCCCGGCGCTTCGATGGTGATGGTGTACGCCGCCTGTGCGGCAGCAAACGGCAGAACGGCGATGGCTACAGCCAGCAAACACTTGATACGCATTACTCGACCCTTGAACGACTGTGCATCCCTCGCACCACGTCCATTTAGCGCATCAGCGTTAACCAATGGTATCCGTAACGAAAGTTAATGCAGTCGCCGCGGATTCAGGCCGCTTCATCCTTCCAGCCCAGGATCGGCTTGCGTGCGGCCTGGGTTTCATCGAGCCGGCGGCGCGGCGCGAGATGCGGGGCCGCGCGCCAGGCATCGGGATCGGCCAACATCGCCTGCGCAATGTGGCGCATGGCTCCGATCAACTGGTCCAGATTGGCCTTGCTCTCGGTTTCGGTGGGTTCCACCAGCATGGCGCCGTGGACGACCAGCGGGAAATAGACCGTCATCGGGTGGAAGCCCTCGTCGATCATCGCCTTGGCGACATCCAGCGTGCTCAGCCCGACGTCTTCCAGGAAATCATCGGAAAACAGCGCTTCGTGCATGCACGGGCCGCCGTCCGCGAACGGCGCGGTGTAAATATCCTTCAGGCTGGCCAGCACATAATTGGCGTTGAGCACGGCATCTTCGGCCACCTGTTTCAGGCCATCGGCGCCGTGGCTCATCATGTAGCTCAGCGCGCGCACGAACATGCCCATCTGGCCGTGGAAGGCGACCATGCGCCCGAAACTGTCCGCAGCGTGGGTGCCGGCCGTGTCTTCCTCGACCAGTTCCAGCGCACCGGCCTTGCTGCGCCGCACGAACGGGATCGGCGCGAACGGGGCCAATGCTTCCGACAATACCACCGGGCCGCTGCCCGGCCCGCCGCCGCCGTGGGGAGTGCTGAACGTCTTGTGCAGATTGATGTGCATGGCATCCACGCCCAGATCGCCCGGCCGCACCCGGCCGACGATGGCGTTGAAATTGGCCCCGTCGCAATAGACGAAGCCGCCCGCCGCATGGACGGCATCGGCAATGGCTTTCAGATCCGGTTCGAACAGCCCGCAGGTGTTGGGATTGGTGATCATCACCGCCGCAACATCCGGCCCGAGCCGGGCCAGCATCGCCTCCAGATCGACGCGGCCGCGGGCGTTGGCCGGGATATTTTCCACGGTAAAGCCGCAAAAGGCGGCGGTGGCCGGATTGGTGCCGTGCGCCGATTCCGGCACCAGCACGACGCGGCGCGGATCATTCTTCGCATCCAGCGCGGCGCGGATGGCCAGCATGCCGCACAGTTCGCCATGCGCGCCGGCCTTGGGGCTCATCGCCACCGCCGGCATCCCGGTCAACTTCATCAGCCAATCGGCCAGCACATCGATCAGCTCCAGCGCCCCCTGCACGCTTGATTGCGGCTGCAGCGGGTGAATATCGGCAAAGCCGGGCAGCCGCGCCATTTTTTCATTCAGGCGCGGGTTGTGCTTCATCGTGCACGATCCCAGCGGGAAGATGCCCAGATCGATGGCATAATTCTGCCGCGACAGCCGGGTGTAATGGCGCACGGTTTCCGGCTCGGAAAAGCCGGGCAGGCCGATGGCGGCATCGCGGCCCAGCCCGCCCAGCCGGTCCGGAACCGGCGGCACCGGGGCCAGATCGACGCCCGATCCATCCGCCGCACCGCGTTCGAACAGCAACGGCTCCTCCAGCATCAGGGCGCGATTGCCGGTGAAGGTTTCGGTCACCGCGCCCGTGCCGGCAACCAGCCGCGTCGGGCGGCCCACATTGTTCATCGGAGTCGACATCAGCCCAGCACCTCGTCCAGCGCGTCCTCGAACGCGTCAAAATCCTCATCCGTCGCGGTTTCGGTCACCGCCACGATCATGGCGTTGTGCAACGCCTTCTCGCCCGCCCACAGCCGGCCGCCCGACACGCCGCCCAGCACGCCCTTCTCGGCCAGCGCCCGCACGACAGGGCGTGCCTCGCGGCCCAGATCAAGCGTGAACTCGTTGAAGAACGGCCCGTTGAGCAGCGTCACGCCCGGCACCCGGCCCAGCCTTGTCGCCAATTGCACGGCGCGCGCGTGATTGAGCGCCGCCAGATGGCGCAGGCCCTTTTCGCCGAGCAGCGTCAGGTGCACGCTGAACGCCAGCGCGATCAGGCCGCTGTTGGTGCAGATGTTGCTGGTCGCCTTCTCGCGGCGGATGTGCTGCTCGCGGGTGGACAGGGTCAGCACGAAGCCGCGCCGGCCATCGACGTCGACCGTCTGTCCGGCGAGCCGGCCGGGCATCTGGCGGATGAACTTCTCGCGGGTCGCCAGCAGGCCGACCGAGGGGCCGCCGAAGCTGAGCGC
>DAITMD010000063.1:0-9799 GCA_036835345.1 Sandarakinorhabdus sp.
GCTGACAGGTGGTGGTGGCCTCGCCCGGATCGAAATTGGCGCCGGGCAGCGTGACGACGGTACCGCCCCGGCACAGCGTCGCCAGGGCGATGATCAGCCCGGTGCCATGCATCAGCGGCGGCAGCACCAGCGAGCGCTGCCGGCCGACGGCGGATCGGATATTCTCGGCATGCTGGGCCAGGCTTTCGGGCGAGGGGCCGTTGGTGCCGGCGTTCATCAACTGCCACAGCGCCGACTGGTCCCACATCACGCCCTTGGGCAGGCCGGTGGTGCCGCCGGTGTAGATGAACAGCATGTCGTCATCGCGGTGGTCCTGCGGTGGCAGCGCATGGCCGGCTGCGGCCGCGGTGTCGAAATCCTGTGCATAGGCCGGGGTGTCGCCGCCCACCTGCAGCCAGCATCTGGTTGGCAGGCGGCTGCGGATGGCGGCAACCAGCGGCTCGAACTCGGCATCATAGATGACGACCGCCGCATCGCTGTTGTCGATGATGTAGAACAGCTCTTCGCCGGTGTAGCGATAATTGACGTTCACATGTACCAGCCGGGCGCGCAGGCAGGCAATCAGGCCTTCCACATAGGCCGGCCCGTTGCGCATCAGCAGCGCGCAGCGATCACCCGGCTGTGCGCCGGCGGCCTGCATGGCGGCGGCCAGGCTGGCGGTGCGGCGGCCAACGTCGGCCCAGCTGCGCCGCGTGTCGCCATGGATCAGCGCCGGCAGCGCCGGATCGACGCTGGCGATGGTGGTTTCCAATATGGCGCCCAGGCTCATATATTCTGGCATGATGCGTCCTCCCCGCCCGCCACTGTATGGCGACTGGCGGACAGGGCAAGCCTGCGACTGTTCGGGGGATCAGTTGCCGGGATCGAGCAGCTTGTGCAGGTGGACGACAACATATTTCATCGTCGCATCATCCACCGTGCGCTGCGCGGCCGATCGCCAGGCGGCTTCGGCGCTCTTGTAATCGGGAAAAATGCCGACGACGTCGAGATTGCCGGGATCGGTGAAGTCCACGCCCTGCGGATCGGCAACACGGCCACCAAAAACGAGATGCAGCTTGCTCATGCCGGGGGGTTTAGCGCCGCGCGGCGTCAGGCGCCAGAGGGCTGCGGCGCATATTCGGCCTGCAACTGCTGCATGGTCCGGGCAAACCAGGCGTCAAATTCCGGCCCGTCCCAGGCGCGGTGATTGCCCTCGCGGTAGCAGGCGGCGTTGCGGCGGTAGATTTCGGCGTTGATGCGGTTGGACAGGCGATTGTCGCGAGTGTCGATCACCTTGGCCGGCGTGCCGACGATGATGCTGTTGTCCGGCGCTTCGAACTGGTCCCTGCAATAGGCATGCTGGCCAACGATGCAGCCGCTGCCCAGCACAGCACCGTTATAGACCGTGGCATTGATCCCGATCAGGCAGTGATCGCCCACCTTGCAGCCGTGCAGCGTCGCATGATGGGTGACACTGGTGTATGCCCCCACGATCACCGGTTTGCCGGGATCGGTGTGGATCATCACGAAATCCTGGATATTGGCGGCTTCATGGATTTCGACATGGGCACATTCGGCGCGGATCACCGCGTTGCACCAGATGCTGGCATGGGGGCCGATGGTGACATGGCCATAAATCTGCGCCGACGGGTGGACGAAGGCGGTGGGGTGGATATCGATGCGGCTGGTCATTTCTGGCCGGCAAGAATCCGGGCGTTGGCGCTGGTCATGAACGTCACCAGCGCATCAAAGCCGTTCTTCTGCACATAGGAGGCAAAGTCAGCCTCCTGCGTGAGCGACAGATTGACCCCGGCCACCACCAGATTGTTGACCACCAGCTTGCCGCCGGCTGCCGGTTTCACCTGCCAGATCGTATCGATGGGCTGGCCGCCGGGGCGGGTAACGCGGGTATAGACTTCGGTGAACGCGCCGCGCCCCACGGTGCGCTGCACCTGCACCCTGGCATCGGCATAATCATACAGCCGGTCGGCATAGGCATTCAGCACGAATTCGGGAAACGCCGCGCGATAGGCGGCAAGCTGCGCCGCGCTGACCTGTCCGGCAGCGCGCTGGCGGCGGATCAGGCGCATGCCGATATCATCGAGCGCGACATTTTTTTCCAGGATAGTGCGGAATTTGGCGCGGGCAGCCGCCTTGCTCAGCGATGTGTCGCGCAGCACGGCAAAGCCATCGCCCATCAGCGTTTCGATGAAGGCGCGTGCGGCAGGATCGCCGGGGTTGGCGGCAGTGGCCGTGCCGACCTGCGCCGCCGCCGGCCCCGGCGGCAGGGCAAGCGCCAGCAGCGCCGCAAGTGCAATCCGCCGCATCAGCGTTCCGTCACCCGGCGCGCCAATGCCCCAAGGCTGCGCTTTTCCGCAGCGCTGGACGGGAACAGCATGGCCAGCGCCGCCCCGGCGGCAAGGCCGGCCAAGATCGACACCACTGGATTGTCCTTCACCACGGCGCGGGCATCTTCGGCCAGATCGCCGGCCGGCGCTGCCGCTGCCGACAGCGCCGTGTCGTCATAATCGGTGTAGCCATCCAGATCATGGTCCAGATCCAGCTCTGCCCCGGCAATGCGGCTGCCGGCAAACACCGCCAGGCCAACCGCTGCCAGCGCTGCCACCGTGACATAGGGATGGGCCTTCACCGCGCTGCCGGCGCCGCGCGCCAGATTGACACTTTGCAGCTTCACGGCGCCCAGCGCGTCGTCCACCAGCCGGCGCGGCGCGAGGCGATCGCCAAACTCGGTGAGTTCGTCGGCCAGCGCGGCACCGGCATCATCGGCAGCGCGGGCCAGATCTTCAATCGTCGCTTGCGTTGTCATCACCTGCTCCCTTGGCCGGCCCGACTGCGGTGAGCCGATCAACCTGTTTCTGCAATGTGGCCATGCTGCGCCGCGGTGCAAGATCAATATCACCCAGCCGCGCCAGAGCGTTGCTGCCCAGCGCCCATCCCGCCAGCAGCGCCGCCGCCGCCACGATCAGGCAGGCATAGAGCGCGCCAACCACCTGCGCCAGCGCCAGCACGCCGGCCACCAGCAGCAGGGTGAGCGCCGTGGTGAACAGCGCGCCAGCAGCGCCCAGCAGCAGGATCACCCAGCGCAGCTGCGCGGCATTGGCCTTCAGCTCGGTGGCGGTCAGCGTCACCATCAGGTTGAGCAATTTCAGCAGGCTGCCGACCAGCAGCCGGATCCGCGCCGAAATGCCAAGGCCGCGCACCGCCATCAGTCGCGTGCCGCCTTCAGCAGGCGACCGGCCAGAAAGCCCACGGCAATCGCCACACCCACGGCCGCCGCCGGCTGCGCCCGCACCAGCGCGCGGCCATCTTCCACCAGCTCTTCCACCGATTTTTCGGCCAGCATATCGGCAATATTGTCGATGCTGCCGGCGGCATCGCCCACCAGCCTGCTCACCGGTGCGGCGGCGGCCGGCAGATTGTCGGTGAGCAGATCGGCCAGGCCTTTCAGGCCGCGCACCTGGCCGACCAGACTGTCTCGCGCGTCTTCCACGATGGAGATCAGCCGTTCGCGGGCAAAATCGGCCAGACCGTCCAGCCCGGCCAGATTGCGGCGGGTCGGCGCGGCAGTGTCGTCATCGCTCCAGTCGCTGGCGTCGATCGGCAGGCCGGTGGGAAACGCCTTTTCATCTGCCATGTCGCGCTGCCTCCATCGCTGCGTGTGGATGCTTGCCCGCATCCCGTTCCCTCTCTATCTGGCGTGGCCAGCGCCGCAGTGCAAGGCGGTGAGACCAGCCAGCCACAGAAAGACCGCCCGCAATGACCGCCATCATCGACATTCACGCCCGCGAAATCCTGGACAGCCGCGGCAACCCGACGGTGGAAGTGGACGTGGTGCTGGAAGACGGTGCCACCGGGCGGGCGGCGGTGCCATCGGGTGCCTCGACCGGTGCCCACGAAGCGGTGGAACTGCGCGACGGTGACAAGGCGCGTTATCTGGGCAAGGGCGTGCTCAAGGCCGTGGCCGCGGTGAACGGCGAGATTTACGATGCGCTGTCGGGCATGGAGGCGGAAGAGCAGGGCGCCGTCGATGCCGCCATGATCGAGCTGGACGGCACCCAGAACAAGGGCCGGCTGGGCGCCAATGCGATTTTGGGTGTGTCGCTTGCCGTGGCCAAGGCGGCGGCGGATTCGCGCGGGCTGCCGCTGCACCGTTATGTGGGCGGCGTGTCGGCGCGGCTGCTGCCGGTGCCGATGATGAACATCATCAACGGCGGCGCCCATGCCGACAATCCGATCGACGTTCAGGAGTTCATGGTAATGCCGGTGGGTGCCGGCAGCATCGCCGAGGCGGTGCGCTGGGGCGCGGAAATCTTCCATACGCTCAAAAGCGAACTCAAGGCACAGGGTCATAACACCGCCGTGGGCGATGAAGGGGGGTTTGCGCCCAACCTGCATGGCAGCCGCGCCGCGCTGGATTTCATCATGGCCGCTGTGGAAAAGGCCGGCTTCAAGCCTGGCAGCGACGTCATGCTGGCCCTGGACCCGGCCGCCACCGAGTTTTTTCATGACGGCCACTATGTCCTGTCGAGCGAGAATCTGACGCTCACCCCGGCGCAGATGGTCGATTACTGGGCGGCGCTATGTGCCGATTATCCCATCCTGTCCATCGAGGATGGGATGGCCGAAGACGATATGGCCGGCTGGAAGCTGGTGACCGACAGGCTGGGCGACACGGTTCAGCTGGTGGGCGATGATCTGTTCGTCACCAATCCGGCGCGGCTGGGGCAGGGCATCAAGGATGGGCTGGCCAATGCGCTGCTGGTCAAGGTCAACCAGATTGGCACGCTTACCGAAACGCTGAATGCCGTCGAACTTGCGCACCGCAACCGTTATCGCAGCGTGATGTCGCACCGGTCGGGCGAGACCGAGGATGCCACCATCGCCGATCTGGCGGTGGCGTGCGGCTGCGGCCAGATCAAGACGGGCAGCCTGGCCCGGTCGGACCGGCTGGCGAAATACAACCAGCTGATCCGCATCGAGGAGGAGCTGGGCAGCGAGGCCATTTACGCCGGACGGTCGGTGCTGCGCTGAAGCGGTTGCCGTTGCGGTTGCAGGCGCGGGCAGGGGACTTTATCCCTGCCAGGGTGTGCCGTGTCCTGCTTTTTCTGTGTCTGTGGCTGGCTGCGCCGGCCTTTGCCGCCCGCATCACGGCGATTGAAAGCCAGCCCGGCAAGGTGATCGTGACCGCCGATGGCCCGCTGCCGGCAGCGCAGGCCTTTGTGCTGGATGGTCCCTTTCGGCTGGTGGTGGATTTCGTGGGCGTGGTGGAGCCGGGGCTGAACGCGCCGGGCACCAACAGCGTGGCGCAATTGCGCGCGGCGATGTTTGCGCCCGGCACGGCGCGGCTGGTGATTGATCTGAAGGCCCCGGTGCTGATCCGCGAGGCGCGCGCCGCCGGCAACCAGGTGGTGATCACGCTGGATCGCAGCAGCGCCGAACTGTTCGCTGCCGCCGTGGCGCGGGGGCGCCGTCCGCTGCCGCTGCTCAGGAGCGAAAGCCCGCCCCCGCCGCCGACCCAGCCCGATGGGGATTTCAGCCTGCCTGGGGATTTCGGGCAGAAACCGGCCGAGGCATCACCGCCGCCGCCCCCCGAACCGCAGCGCAGCGCCGCCCGCTCGCGCTCTGGCGGCAAGCCGCTGGTGGTGATCGATGCCGGGCATGGCGGCAAGGATGTCGGCGCGATTGCGGTGACCGGCGGTTACGAGAAGGACGTCACGCTGGCCATTGCCCGCGAGACGGCCCGCATCCTGCGCGCATCGGGCAAGGTGCGGGTGCGGCTGACACGCGACGATGATCGCTTCATTCCGCTGGGCGGGCGGGTGCGGATCGCGCGTGATGCCCGCGCCGATCTGTTCATTTCCATCCATGCTGACAGTGCGCCCAACGTGGCGGCGCGCGGGGCGTCGGTCTATACGCTGTCGGCGGTGGCCAGCGATGCCATCGCCGAACGGCTGGCAGCGCGCGAGAACAAGGCCGACATCATCGGCGGCGTCAATCTGGGCGTGGAGGCGCCGGAGGTGGGCGAGATCATGGTCGATCTGCTGCGCCGCGCCACCGGCAATGTGTCGGTGCAGTTTGCCGAAACGCTGCAGGACGCGCTGGAACGCGAGAAGGTGAATTTTCGCGGCGAGTTTCATCATTTCGCCGCCTTTGCCGTGCTGAAGGCGCCCGATGTGCCATCGGTGCTGCTGGAAACCGGCTATGTCACCAACAGCGAGGATGCCGAAAGGCTGTTTTCCAGTGCCGGGCAGAAGGCGGTGGCGCGCGGCGTGGCACGGGCGATCGAGCGCCATCTGGTCGGGCGCTGACGCGGTGCACACTTCCCTCTGCGCGCGCACGCCGCTATTCCTCCGTTCGTGACCCGCAAACGTCTATTGCTGCTTGCCGGCCTGTTGCTGGTGCTGCCGCTGCTGCTGGCAGGCACCTTGTGGTGGCAGGCGACCAAGGGCCTGCCCTCCGAAGCCGAACTGGCGGTGTTCACCCCGGCGCTGCCTTCAACGGTGCGCGATGTGAACGGGGAGATCATCACCAGCTATACGCGGGAACGGCGCATCTATCTGCCTTATGCCGAACTGCCGCCGCAGTTGGTGCAGGCGTTTATTTCGGCCGAGGACAAGACGTTTTTCCAGCATGAGGGGATCGACTGGCTGGGCATTGCCAATGCGGCTGCCACCAACGTCGCCAGCCTGTTTACCGATCGCCGGCCGGTGGGCGCCTCCACCATCACCCAGCAGGTGGCGAAATCGCTGGTCGGCAACGAGGTGTCGCTGTGGCGCAAGCTGCGCGAGGCGATCCTGGCGCGGCGGCTGGAAGCGGCGCTTAGCAAGGAGCAGATCCTTGAAATCTATCTCAACCAGATCTTTCTGGGCCGCAACGCCTATGGGGTGGAGGCGGCAGCGCAATCCTATTTCGGCAAGTCGGTTGATGCGCTGTCGCTGAGTGAGGCGGCTTATCTGGCCATCCTGCCCAAGGCGCCTTCCACCTATGATCCCATCCGCCGCGCGGAGCGGGCGCTGGCCCGGCGCGATTATGTGCTGCGGCAGATGGCGGCCAATGGTTACATCACGGAACCGGTGCGCGCTGCGGCGGCCGCCGCGCCGCTGGGCGCCATTCCCAACCGGGCCATATTGCGCGCCCGCAACGATTATTTCACCGAGGAAGTGCGCCGCACCCTGCTGGCGAAATTTGGCGAAGCGCAGGAGGACGGCCCGAACAGCGTCTATGGCGGCGGGCTGTGGATTCGCACCTCGCTGGATCCGGCGATGCAGACGGCGGCCGAAAAGGCGATGCGCGATGGCATGACCCGCTATGAAGCCGGCCGGGCGTGGCGCGGGCCGGCGGGGCGCATCGATCTGGGCGATGGCTGGCAGGGGCGGCTGTCGGGCGTGACGGTGGCGCTGGGCTATGACACATGGGCCAAGGCAGTGGTGCTGGCCAAGGATGGCAATGACGCGCGGATCGGCTTCACCGATGGCAGCACCGCCGTGCTGCCCGGCCGCAACGCCGCGCGCCCCTATCGCGGCACGCAGCGGTCGGCAGCACAGGCCATGCAGCCCGGTGACGTGATCGTGGTGACGCAGACGCCGGCCGGCTGGGCGCTGCGGCAACCGCCGGAAGTGTCGGGTGGGATGGTGGTGGAGGAAGTGGCCACGGGCCGGGTGCGGGCGATGGTGGGCGGTTTCGATGCCAGCGCGCAGGCCTTCAACCGCGCCACACAGGCCAATCGTCAGCCGGGATCGACCTTCAAGCCGATTGTCTATGCCACGGCGATGGATCACGGCTTCACGCCGGCCAGCATCGTGGTGGACGGGCCGTACTGCGTGTTCCAGACCCGGTCGCTGGGCACCAAATGCTTCCGCAATTTCGGCAATATGCGCGCGGCCGGACCGCAGACGCTGCGCTGGGGGCTGGAACAATCGCGCAACCTGATGACGGTGCGCGTGGCCGATGCCACGGGCATGGACAAGATCGTGTCGCAGGCCAGGGCGCTGGGCGTGGGCAATTATCAGCCGGTGCTCTCGATCGCGCTGGGGGCCGGTGAAACCACGGTGATGAAGCTGACCAACGCCTATGCCCAGGTGTTCAATCAGGGCCGCAAGCTGGAACCGGGCCTGATCGATTTCGTGCAGGACCGCAGCGGCAAGACGATCTGGCGGCGCGACACGCGCGGCTGCCCCGGCTGCAACGCGCCCGATTGGAACGGCGAGCCGATGCCGCGCCCGCAGGGCCGGATCGAGCAGGTGATGGATCCGCGCACCGCCTACCAGATCGTGCATGTGATGGAAGGCGTGATCCAGCGCGGCACCGGCACGGCGCTGGCGGTGCTGAACCGGCCGCTGGCGGGCAAGACCGGCACCACCAATGGCCCCAACGATGTGTGGTTCGTTGGCGGCACGCCCGACATCGTGGCGGGCCTGTATCTGGGCTTTGACCGGCCGCGAAGCATGGGCGGCTATGCGCAGGGCGGCACCACGGCGGCGCCGATCTGGCGGCAATGGGCCGAAACCTCGCTGAAGGACTGGCCGAAACTGCCCTTCGTCATTCCCGCCGGGGTGCGCATGGTGCGGGTGGACCGGCGCAGCGGCACGCGCGTGTTCGGCGTGTGGCCGGATGGCGGCGCGCGCCCGGCGATCATCTGGGAAGCCTTCAAGCCCGACAGCGAGCCGCGCCGCATCAACCGGGCCGATGATCTGTTCGGTCAGGCCCGCGGCGGGCCCATCCGGTCGGACGCGCAGTTCCTCGAACAATCGGGCGGCATTTACTGACGCTTGCCAGTTTGGCGGTGCGCCTCTATCTCGCAGCGCATGAGAGCTGAAGCTGAAAATGCCGCCCTCCAGATCAAGCAGGCCTTGGGCCTGCTGAGGAGGTTTCTTTGACTGGGATCGCGCCCTTCGCCGCCTGGATGAACTGAACGCGCGGGTTGAAGACCCCAAGCTGTGGGACAATCCCAAGGCGGCGCAGGCGCTGATGACCGAGCGGCGGCGGCTGGATGAAGCCATCACCGCCACGCGCGCCATTGAACGCGATCTGGCTGACACCAGCGAGCTGATCGAACTGGCGGAAGCCGAGGGTGATGAGGCGCTCGCCGAAGACGGCGTGGCGGCACTGAAAGCGCTGGCGGCCAAGGCGGAGACCGACAAGGTGGCGGCGCTGCTGTCGGGCGAGGCTGACAACAACGACACCTATATCGAGATCAACAGCGGCGCCGGCGGCACGGAGAGCCAGGACTGGGCGTCGATGCTGCTGCGCATGTATCAGCGCTGGGCGGAAAAGCGCGGCTTCAAGGTGGAGTTGATGGACTTCAACAGCGGCGAAACCGCCGGCATCAAGAACGCAACATTGTTGGTGAAGGGTGCCCAGGCCTATGGCTGGGCCAAGACCGAAAGCGGCGTGCACCGGCTGGTGCGGATCAGCCCCTATGACAGCGCCGCGCGCCGCCACACCAGCTTTGCCAGCGTGTGGGTATATCCGCAGGTGGACGATGATATCGAGATCGAGGTGAAGGAAGCCGATCTGCGCATCGACACCTATCGCGCATCCGGCGCCGGCGGGCAGCATATCAACACCACCGACAGCGCCATCCGCATCACCCATGTGCCGACCGGGGTGGTGGTGGCCTGCCAATCCGAACGCAGCCAGCACAAGAACCGCGCCACAGCGATGAAGATGCTCAAAGCCCGCCTGTACGAACGCGAGCTGGCGATTCGCGAGGCCGAAGCGGCGAAGACCGAAGCCAACAAGACGGACATTGGCTGGGGCCACCAGATCCGCTCCTATGTGCTGCAGCCCTATCAGCTGG